>JANPGQ010000183.1:0-21451 GCA_031423975.1 Cytophagales bacterium
GATATTTTCGGTTTTGCCGTTGATAATCCTGGAGATGAATTAATCTTGAAAAAAGCTAATCACAAAGGCGTTAAAATTCTCTCTATTGAAGGGGATGATGGTCGTTTGCCATTGGATGCCGAAAGAAATACGGCTGGAATTGCCATTATTAAATTCTTGGAAGCCATTGGCGAAGAAGGTCAGGGTTTTGAAATGAATCTTAAAAACTGATGCCTTTAGGTTCAGGTTTGGGTTCTTCGGCAGCTTCGTCGGTGGCGGGTGTTTTTGCTGCTAATGAGTTGATGGGAAAGCCTTTAGCGCAAAAAGATTTATTGCCTTTTGCGATGGAAGGCGAGCGTATCGCTTGTGGTTCTGCTCATGCCGATAATGTTGGACCAAGTTTGATGGGCGGTTTTGTCGTCATTCGTTCTTATGAACCTTTGGATATTATTCAATTAAAAACGCCCCAAGAGTTATATGCAACCATCGTTCATCCGCACATTGAGGTAAATACGAAGGATGCTCGTAATATTTTGAAAAGAGAGATTTCTTTGAAAAATACCATTACTCAAATGGGAAATGTAGCGGGTTTGGTGGCAGGTTTGATGTTGCCAGACTATGATTTAATTTCGAGGAGTTTGGTAGATGTAATCATCGAACCAATTCGCTCAATCTTGATTCCACAGTTTGACGATGTGAAAAATGCGGCTTTGGATAACGGAGCTTTGGGTTGTTCAATCTCGGGTTCTGGGCCTTCTATGTTTGCTTTATCAAAGGATTTATTTACCGCAAATCGGGTTGGGAAAGCCATGCAAGATGGTTTTGCGAAAGTTGGGATTGGTTCAGAATGTTATGTTTCTGGAATTAATCAGGCGGGACCAGTGATTTTAGGGTAAGGTCAATCTATATGGAAGATATTTATGAAGGCATAGAATTTGAAGAAAGAATTTCAGAATAAAATAATATTGAAAGTAAAATTCCCCAAAAACCTACAAGAATCCATTTCTTGTAGGTTTTTTTGTTGTCTCAAATCATCATTCAAGACGTTTCAAATCATGTTTTAAAGCGTTTATGGGTTTTTAAAGGTGAAACTTTGACCCATTAATTCAACGAAAATATTTATAAACATGAAAACGCAAATCAAAAATTTCCTCTTCGGCTCAATCAATACAGACTCAAAAGTATTCGACTGGTCTTACTTATTATTCAGAATTTACGCAGGTTTATCCATTGCAGACGGTGCAGGACTTTCAAAAGTATTTCATAAAATAAACGAAAAAGGTGATGATAGTTGGAGCAATTTGACTTTTGGAACAGGCGATTGGTTCATTAAACAAGTAGGTGATTTAGGCTTTACATTTATTAGTCCAACGTTTTGGGCATATTTGGCAGTATATGGTGAATTCATTGGAGGATTATTAATTGCCTTCGGAATTTTTACTCGCATTTCTTCAATTCAATTAGCTTTCCAATTTTTTGTCGTGGCATTTATTTGGTATAGTGACCCTTATCCTTTCCTCGGGATGTATTATCAACAGTTAATTTTCTGGTCGTTTATAATGACTTTTGCCGTAGGCGATGGTAAATATTCGTTGGCAACTTTATTTTCAAGAAAGAGGAAATCAATGAAACTTTCAAAACCTATTCTTGCCAGTGTTTGCTTTCTATTAATCACTTTTACAGGCCAAGCCCAAACAGAACCAGCTCGTGTGAGTTTTACCATCAAGAATCCTTCCTTAAAAAGCAAAATGGTTGATTTTAAAAGTTACAGTGCTGTACATGAAAGATTTACGGCTGGCTATGGCTACGGATTAAACGGTTTAGCCTCCCACGCTGTCAATCTGCCTGTTCCTGTGTATGTATTTAAAGAAAAAAATGGCAAAAACGATTTGATATTTGTTGTAACGGCAAAAGATGATGGCAAGACGTTTAACGTCAATGATGAATATGAAATTAGCCGTGAACAATACCTTGAAGCGGCTCGTGCTGAAATAAATCAACGAAATTTTGAAAAAGCCAAGGAAGAGAATTCTATGGAAAGTATCGCTAAGAAAAAGGGGCTTAAATTAGTAAATGTCAATATAAAAGGCTCTTCTTGGCTTCCCTCAATGGCTCATGTACGCTACGAATTACCTTGGGGAAATGATAATCAATTAGGTTTTTCGGGTTCATTAAGTAAATTTAATGGTAGAAATTTAACGCTTCCAATCGGTACTAAAATCTATCAATGCAGTGATAAATATTGGAGTAAAGATACCAAATTTACTGAAAAACATATCTTGACGGTAGAGGATAAAAAATCAGACTTAACAATCGTTTTGAACTAATTATCAAAATTTACATAAATTTAGACAGCGGTTCTCCGCACAAAAATCATGAAAAAGTCAATCTTATATTTTATAGTATTAGCCATTGTAAACACTTCTTGCCGTTCGCTAACTTCAACTACTTATATCAAAGCTAATGACAGTTTTGTTTTGGGAAATAATAAACATGGAGCGTTTAATGTGGATATGAAAAATGCGTCTTTGAATGACCTTGAAGTTTATCATGCCCCAATTGGAGGAGGTAAACATTCAACCGTTATCGTAAAGCCAAGCGAATCAGTTAAACTTAAAGTTGATGCTAATACCGCTCTAATTATTGATAACAAATCTAATAATCAAGCAACGGTCAAATTGAACGTAAATGGAGATACAGGTCTTTCAATGGGGTATAAAAATTAATTTCAAACAAATCTAAAAAGCAGTTATACGCACAAAAAATCATGAAAAAGCAAATATCAATTATCGCAATTCTTTTAATTTTCTTCACTTCATTTTCTTCTGTTTTTGCACAAGATAAAGATAACAAAACAGTAACTTTTAAGTTCAAAAACAATAGTATTTTACCTCACAAATATACCTTTATTACTTATGCTCCCAACTCAAAAGAAAATGGTACGGTTGGAGATTTTATTATACCAAATGGTACAAAAGAGTTTAAGGTTGTGGTAGGAACAAAAATTTATTTAGCTGATAGAAAGGATGTGAAAGTAGTTATGGGTGGTAATAAATTAACGGGGGAGCCTTTTTTTATTGTCAAATTGGAAGACGATGGGAAGGTTATTAATTTGCGAAAAGAATAGAAAACTTAACTGATGGTATGAATTATTTCATGCCATCAGTCATAAAATAATTCATATCCACATTTTAACATTAAAAATCATGAAATCACTATTCACTACAATCATTAAACCTGTTTATACTTCGCATTGGTACACGGATTTACTTTTGGCTTTGCCCCGCATCATCGGCTGTTATTTTTTAGCCGTCAATTTTGGAGGGAGCAAATTTCCTTGTCCAGATTGGTTTATTCAAGATGTTACCAAATACGGCTTTCCCTTTCCCGCCTTTTTTGCTTGGGCTGCCGTTTTAGCCGAGACTTTTGGAGGTGCATTATTAGTGCTTGGTTTGGGCACACGTATCGCAGGATTCATGGTGATGTGTACGATGTTAGTGGCAATTTTCTTCCAAAAATGGGGCGGTGAAGTTTGGGAAATGTTACCAGCAATGGGTTTTTTATGGATTTCAATTTATGCCGTTGTGATGGGTTCGGGTAGATTTGGACTCGATCATTTGATTGCTAAAAAATGGCTTTAATCTTTCCTTATTACCTCGTATATTTATTTCAAAATCTATAACCCAATCACTCAAATGGAAATTTACCTTAGTTACTATTCTACACCCCTTTGGTTTGCTTTTATTCAGGCATGGATTTATGCCGTTTTACTTTGGGTTCGGAGCAAACAAACGGGACGGCTTTCAGATATGCTTTTAGGGTTGGTATTGGTAGGAATGGCGTTTAATATTTGGGAATATATGCTTGGTTTTTCGGGTATCGAAATCCTGTGGAAACAGCTTAACTTTTTCCCACGAGGTTTTGGTTATGCCTTTCCGCCGCTTTGTTATTATTATTTCAAAAGTCAGGTGGATAGTAATTTTAGATTTACGAGGAAAGATATTTTGAATTTCCTACCATTTATCATTCATACAATTTATCACGTTACGGTTTTTTCGTTTGGACAAGAGGCTGTGAAAGCCGTTGAAAAGAACTTTCATGGCCCCTTTTATATTCCTCAAATTGAGACTATCGTAGATATAATTTTAGATGGATATTTCTTTTATCGTTCTCTGAAATTATATCGCCAATATCAAGAATGGACTATAACCCAGTTTTCAGATATTGATGCTGTGAGTTTCAAATGGTTTCGTAACTTATTGATTATCTTGGCTTTGACTTTTGTGAGTGTGTACGCCATGATAATTATTGATACTATCTATGACCTTGACTTCAAACAGGATTGGTGGGATAAACTCATCCAAGCGGTCTTGATTTACTACGTTTCTATTATGGGTTATGCACAGTCGCAACCCACCAAAGCACTAACTTTCAAAGAACCAGAAAGCCTTGTAGAGGTGAATCATAAAGAGAAATTTGAAGAAGGAGAACTGATCGTTTGGAAGAATAAAATCTTACATTTAATGCAAGAAGAAAAACTGTATCTCCAACCCGAATTGAGCCTTGCCGATATCTCAGGACGTTTACGCACTAACGTTTCCGTACTTTCTGGCGTAGTGAATAATGCCTTTGGAAAGAATTTTAATGATTTTGTCAATGAATACCGAGTGAATGAATTTAAGGGAAGAATTCATTTGCCCGAAAATAAAAACATTACGCTTTTGGGCATTGCTTTCGACTGTGGATTCAACTCAAAAGCCACTTTCAATCGTGCTTTCAAGAAGTTCACTGGGAAATCACCTAAGGATTTTTTGGAAGTATAATTGAACTTATTTTTCTGTAAATCAAATAGATAAGATAGCCAATAATTCCACCCACAGCATCCGCCAAAGCATCATACCAATCAAAACCACGATGAAAAGATTTTGGGAGAATGGCTTGCCAAAATTCAATACCAATTCCATAAATTGCCGCAATCAAGATAATCAACCAAGGTTTTGAAGATTGAAAAAACCAGAAAAACGTGAATCCTGCAAATGCTAAGAAATGACTGGTTTTATCATTATTTTTGGGTAAATGTTCACTTGGAAGTGTACAAAGAATAAATATAAGTACAGTCCAAAAAATGGCTGTATATTTGGATTGAATCAGTAAAAAAAGTGCTTTCATATACAAAATTACAATGAAAAACTCATTTGAAGATATTTATGAAGTTGTGAAATTAATCCCCGAAGGCAGAGTAACATCTTACGGAGCAATAGCTGAATATTTGGGCAGTAAAGGAGGGGCAAGACTCGTGGGTTGGGCAATGAACGCTTGTCATGGTGACTCTACAATACCCGCCCACAGAGTAGTCAATAGAGCAGGGCTACTAACGGGAAAGGCATTTTTTGGAGGAAACAGAATGCAGGAACTCCTTGAAAATGAAGGACTTGTCATTGAGAATAATAAAATAAAAAACTTTTCAAAACACTATTGGATTCCAAAAGATGAATTATTATAGAAATTCAAGGGGAACGATAAAGGGTTAACAGCGTTTATCTCAACACATAAAAAAGAGCCATCTACGCAAAGTAAATGGCTCTTTTCTACGAATATCGACAGACTAACTTCTCGGAAACATCTTATAAGTAATATTTACTCTTTCTGTGTTCTCTGTTACAACTCCTGCGTAAAATCCTGATAAAACTGCCGCCGTTGGAATGTCGATGTTATCTAAATTTATAACATTCCAATTCACTTTCTTGGCATCAATACTCAAATGCAATACCAACGAGTTTTTACCTTCTTCAATAATATCCCAAGCTACTTCCTGACCATCTTCAAATTCCATCACCAGCTTCGTATTGTTGTCTTTCAAATCCCAAGTGCCATGGTGTTTTTTGCCACTTCCATCAGTATAAACCACTTTTTCATCGGGTGAAATTTTGAAGGCTTCTTTTGAGAAATCTTGCAAATTAGCATCAATTCCTCTTTCGTATAGTACATTCTTTCGAGCATCCGCTTGGTAATTAATCATGTTTACCACCCAATTTTTTGACAATAATCTTACAAAATCCTCATCATCTACTGGTTCTTTTACTGCTACTGACTGATTTTTTGAAATCGTAACATTTGTTTGTTGCTTTACTTTGCACGCATAACCAAACGAGCCAATTACTAAAAAGGCTGCGATTACTTTCATCATTTTTATCATATCCTTACTTTAGATTAGTGTCAGCCTCTTTTGGCCAACGTGTATAAAAATTAACCCATTACTCCTTTATGAAGCACGTTATAGATTAAAAAATTAATTTAGTGGTTTTGTGTGTTTTAGGATTATTCTGTGGAAATAATTTCCCGTAATGTATCGGGATTGAGAAATACTTGGTGGTAAGTTGCTGATTTTCAGCATTTTAAGAGTGGTATTTAATTGTAAGACTTCAAAGAACGATTTGTACATTTCCACAGACAGTTCACAAAGATAATACTTTTTATATTACAAAAACAAGCCGTTTAATAAAAAACATAGCTTTTCACACTTAACATTGCCATAATCTAACAAAAAAGAGGATTATTGTAATAATTATACAAATCTTAGAAAAGTTAAATTATTTATATCGAATAAAATTGATTTTTAACCTACGAACAATCTAATGATTATTCCAATTTTTAATCCGAACTTTGTATGATAGAGTATTAAGTATTAACTATTGGGTACTAAGTAAAGAATGATACCAAAACTTTTCCTTACTACTTAAACATAGAAAGCGGAACGCCGCCCGAAAAAACATCGAATATCGAAAAAAAATGGAATCAGAAAGAAAATCAGATGGTTTTAAGAAACCCTTTAAAAATAATTTCTTCAATAATCAACCAAAGCCCGAAAACAAAGATATTGTTTTTGGTATTCAGTCAGTCTTAGAAACACTCCGTTCTGGAAAGGAAATAGATAAAATATTAGTCCAGCGAGAATTAGGCAGTTTGGAAGTAATGGAATTTGCCCGTATTCGCAATATTCCTGTTCAAAAAGTTCCCACTGAAAAATTAGACAGAATTACTCGCAAAAACCACCAAGGTGTTATTGCTTTCGTATCTGTTATAAACTACGCCAAACTGGAAAATATTGTGGCAGATGTTTATGAAAAAGGACAAGTCCCTCTTATTTTAATCCTTGACCGTATTACAGACGTTCGTAATTTTGGAGCAATCGCCCGTACTGCCGAATGTACTGGCGTTCATGCCGTAGTGATTCCGAGTAAAGGCGGAGCTCAAATAAATTCTGATGCCATGAAAACATCTTCGGGAGCATTGAATTTCTTGCCAGTTTGTAGAGAAGATAATTTATTTCTTACCGTTAAATATTTACAAAATTCTGGTATTCAGGTTGTTGCTTGTTCTGAAAAATTGACCAAGAATATTTATGATGTTGATTTCTCAGTGCCAACCGCCATTATTATGGGGTCGGAGGAAGATGGTATTTCAGAAGAATTATTGCGAATTTCTGATGAATTAACCGCCATCCCAATGGCTGGGCGAGTAGGTTCTCTCAACGTTTCAGTAGCTACAGGTGTGGTTTTGTATGAGGCAGTAAGGAAGAGAATGTAGGATTTTGTTAGAAAATATAAAACTAAGAAAGGTCTTAAAATGGCAAGTATCCATTTTTAAGACCCTTTTTATGCCCTAACTTACCAATCACCAAACCAAAAATACCGTTCACTAAATCATCACTCTTCATGGATTTTAATTCAATAAACTTGTTCTATCTTTGATGTAACATTCTAATTTAAAGCATCTTATGAGAGAAAATTTAAAGCATTGTTACCATAAATTAGTAGTAATGAAAGCCTGAGTCTACTGGTCTCAGGCTTTTTTGTTGGAGTATGGGCAAATAAAAAGAGCATCGCCATAAGCAATGCCCTTTCCCGTCTTACCTCTAAACCTATTTAACTATGAAAAATTCTGCACTATCTAATCTAAAATTACTTGCCCTTTCCCGTCTTACCTCTAAATCTATTGGGCTGCACTCAGTCGGGCAACGTTTGCTTAACTATGAAAAATGCTACACTATCTAATTTGATAAGTTAATCATTTACTCCATCTTTCTATTACACGAACCTTGAAAAGATTAACTTTTTAAAAAGTGGTGCTTCCAAGAGAAGCACCCTTTCCTGTCTTACCTCTAAACCTATTTAACTATGAAAAATCTCATTTTGTAAGTTAATCAAGCATCGCATCAATTCTTTTCCCTCACGCTCGCAATGATTAAATTTTTGTTGAAAAAGTGGTGTTTCCAAGGGAAACACCCTTTCCTGTCTTACCTCTAAACCTATTTAACTATGAAAAATCTTTTTTAGGTTCTTTGATAAAAAGTGGTGTTTCCAATGGAAACACCCTTTCCCGTCTTACCTCTAAACCTATTTAACTATGAAAAATCTTGTCTTATTGGCTAACCAATAATTATAAAAAATCTTATTTTCTGTTCTTAAAAAGAAACATTTTAGCAACTTAATTACAATTATAGTACTACTTGTTGTTATAAAATGTTTCAGTAATTTTCTTATCAATATAACACTAATTTCTACTTAATTAGTTCCCGTATTTAATAATAGGTTGTTATATTCTTTTAACGTTAAATCTTTTTGTAAGTCACACAATTTTAAAAATATTTTTTTATTTATTTCTTAGAATCGTCTAAATAACTTATTTCTTTAATAACGATGCAAAGTTCTGCAATATTTTCTTTGTTTCCAAATTTAGCTTGCAATTGTCGGAATAAACGTAAGGGTAAATACTTAAAGGTCAGTATATTTCGATACTTAATTGATTTATCACGCCTTTAAACGAAATAATATTTTGCTTAGATTATCAAACTATTGCAAAAATTTTGTTTCTTGATATTTATCAATAAATGAAGTATTCTTAGAATAATACAATTATTGATTAAAAGCATTCATGGTCTTTTCTAAGCCTTGTAAACAGAAGCTTAATGTCATATCCGCAGCACGGTCGAGGTGCTCTGGCAATTGATCAAATTGCTCTCCTTTGAACTCGCCCAAAACGTAATCAATCTGCCTTCCTTTACCAAAATCATCGCCCACGCCAAAACGTAACCTTGCGTATTCAGGTGTACCCAAAACTTCTTGAATATTCCTTAGTCCATTGTGTCCACCGTGTGAGCCTTTGGGCTTCATCCTTAGTTTTGCGTAGGGTAAGGCAATATCGTCAGTAATAATGAGAATATTATCTTTTTCTATTTTTAATTCTTTCATCCAATAATTTACTGCCTTTCCGCTCAAATTCATAAAAGTTGTAGGCTTAATTAAATGAATTTGTTTACCCTTATGTTTTATTTCTGTGTGATAAGCCAGACGTTCCATCGAAAATTTAGTCTCGAAACTACCCGCCAGTCGGTCAAGTATCATAAATCCGACATTGTGGCGAGTTAGCAAATATTCTGGTCCAATATTACCAAGACCTACGATTAGATACTTCATATAGATTGTAATTTTTAATTTTATTTTTAAATTTGTCGTAATAAAAATATTATGATGAAAAACCTTTCCTCTCTTTATTATCTTCTTTGTGTTAACTATCTGATTTTCAATAGATTTTCTATTTCATTAAATTATTATAAATGCTGACAGTTTTGCGTGAATGAATCGTCAAAATTGAGTAAATTTGTGCTTTGTCATCCCCCCATGAAAAACAATACCACTGCCATAAGAAAGTATCTTGTATCCTTATCAATTCTGTGTCTGGGGCTTCAAAATGCTTATTCACAGAACGATAAAGCATTGCCTGCCCCCATTAATACCGCCAAATTTACAGAATATGCCCCTTCGGTTAGTGCTGATGGGCGTACCCTCATTTTTGAATCTGACCGCCAAGGCGACTGGAAACTCTTTGAATCCAGAAAAAATGGAAAGATTTGGTCTGTTCCCACATCAATTCCCAAAATTACAACTACTTTTTTTGAAAAAGCCCCTTTGGGCGGACCTTGTATTAGTTATGATGGTAATTTATTGTTTTTTTCTGCCAACGGAAAAGATTCAGATGGACATGAAGATATTTATTATTCAGTAAGGGAAAAGGGTGGATGGTCGTCGCCGATGAATTTAGGTTTCCCAGTAAACACTGTTGATTATGAAGGATATCCTTCACTTTCTGCCGATGGGAAATATTTATATTTTGCCCGTGCCAAATTTATCATGGGCGATAAAAAGGATGCTCAACAACGTTGTTATCAGATTATGATGTCGGAAAAAGGAATGGATGGCAAATGGCAAAAAGCCGTTGAGTTGCCAAGTCCCGTGAACTTAATCTGTGAAAAAGCCCCAAGAATCATGCCCGATGGTAAAACGTTGATGTTTTCATCCATCCGAAAAGATGGCAAAGGTAATTTTGATATCTATAAATGCGAACGCCAAGCTAATGGAACTTGGACGGACGCAGTGGCTCTGGACTTTATCAATACTTCTGGATCCGACCAATTTGTGGCAGTTCCCGCTTGTGGTGATGCCCTATATTATGTGCAGGATGGTGATATTTATAAGGCAAATTTACCAATGGATGTCGTTTCAACGATTCAAGGATACGTAACTGATTCGAGTACCAATAATGCTATTGTTGCCAAAATTATGATTTCGGAAGTTGAGCAGCCTACTAAAATCATTGCCGAGATTATATCAAATGCCTCAGACGGACGTTTTTCAGCAGTTTTGAAACCCAATGGAAAATATTTATTTGAAATCAGCGAATCAGGTTTTTATAGAAAAAAAGCAATTGTTGATTTAACTGAAAAGAAAGACTGCGAAACAGTAGAACAAGATTTTAGATTGATGCCGTTGGGAGGTAAAACTTCTGAAGTAAAAGAGGTTTATAAATTGAGTTTCTTGGCAATTGATGCACAAACTAACCTTACAATCCCTGCAACTTTTGAGGCGGTTGAAGTAAATACGGGTCAATCCATTGCCCTTCAATACAATGCTTATACCCTTCAAAATCAAGGTACATTTCGTTTAAAGGAAGATTATTCCATTGAGGCTTCGATGAAAGGCTATAAAAATTCGAGCCTTGCCTTGCGAATAGATGATAAAGCTGAACTCCTGCCTGTGAGTATCATAAAACTCGACCCTATTTCTTCTAATTTTGTAGTAAAAGGGTATGACGGTGGTACTAACGAACTATTGAAAGACACGAAAGTTGTCATTACAGAAGTCTCTTCAAACCAATCAGCCACTATCAAAGCCAATCCAGAAACGGGAGAATGTAGTACCAATTTGTTGAATGGAAAGCAATACAAAGTGGTGATTTCGTCAGATTTTTGTGAGGAAAATGAGCAAGTTTTTACGAAAACAGAAGGAATGAGTAATATTTCAGTAAAATTAATTCCGAAGAAAATATCAACCGTAAATCTGATTGCCCTGAACGTAGAAACCAATGAAAATGTAGTGGCAGATTTTGTAGTAACCTCTGAAAAAACCGGGAAAATTTTTAAGGCAGAAAAGGTAAAAGCGAAAGATGGGTTTTCTTTTAAACTTTCTCAAAATGATAATTTGAAAGTGGAAGTTACTTCTGAAGGGCTTGCTACGGGGCGTAGTATCTTGGAAATCAATGATTTGATTTTAGGAGACCGCCGTGAGTATATCGTAAAATTAGCGACTGACCGTTATTCGTTAAACATTAAAGTAGTTGATGCTGAAACCCAAAAATTAATAAAAGAGGCAATTGTAAAATTGGCAGATTTGAAAACTGCGGAAGTGAAACAGGCAACCAAAAATAAAACAAATGATTTCTCAGCGAGTTTAAAACGTTCTGGTTTTTACGAAATTGAAATAAAGGCGGAAGATTACGTAGAGCAGAAAGTGAAAATTGACAAAATGCCAGAAGGGGGTGCCCTCAATTTTATGTTGTTGAAAAAGAAGCGTTTACCAGTGAATTTTACGGTTTTCGATGCTGTTTCTAATAAACCTTTAAAGGCAACGTTCAATGTGAAATTGGAAAAAGAGCAAAAAACTTTTTCTTTTAAAGATGAAGTGGATGGCATTGTGAAGGTAGCGGAAAGAGAGATATTTACCGTAGAAACGTCTGCCGATGGCTATAAGCCTAAACAAAGTACCTTCAACATGGCAGATTTTAGTTTAGACAAAAAATATGCTTTTAATATTCAGTTAGAAAAAGCCTTGTTTGTCCTAAATATAAAACCAGTAAATAAACTTACTAATGAAACCGTAGTAAATTTAGATAAAATCACGATAACTGATTTGACGGTGAAAACCAATAAAACGGACGTAGTAAAGCTGCCAACGGGTGATGCAACGGTGAGTTTGAGTCCTGAAAATAAATTCAAATTAGAGATTGTAGCGGAAGGATATGAGAAGTTTGAACAAGAAATTTCTAAACTTTCTAAGAATGAATTGGTTTGTCAATTAGTACCAAAACCCAAAGAATCAGCCTTAGTTTTCTCAGCCATTGATTCTACGAGTGGGCGTGTTCTGGATGCTACTTTTAAATTAACGCCTTCAAAAACGGCTATTCAAGTGCAGGGACGTACCTCTGAGAGTATTCCAGAATACAAATTGGCTTTGAACGAGGAGGATAATGTGGCAGTTGAAACTTTTGTGAAAGGTTATTATATCAAAAACGAAAAAGTGAGCTACAAGACTTTGGGCAAACCACAAAAACACGTAGTTACGATGTCTCGTAATTTTTCGGTATTGAGTTTGAAGGCGTATGATGCCAATAATAATCAACCGATTAAAGAGGTTTTTTATAGTTTGATTGATGCTATGAATAACAAACCCGTAGCGGCAATGATTACTTTACCCAACGGTGAATGTAGTGCCGACTTGAAACCAGGGCGGGAGTATTTGATTAAGGCTAAATTGGCAGGTTATGATGATTACGAAAGTCGTTTCACGGCAAGTATTGAAGATGCTTATAGGCCCGTGAAAATGAGGACTTTACGAAAGTATAATTTGTTTTTATACGCCATTGATGCTCGTAAAAAATCCAAAGTATCGGCTAATTTTAGGGTGTTGGATACCAAAGGAGAAACCGTTTTGGCTGGTAGAACGGATGCAGCAAGAGAAAAAATGGCGGTTGTTTTGACAGAAAAAACCAATTATACTATCGAAATCACAGCGGCTGGTTATAAGCCCTTTGAAGGAAAACTTACACCTGATAGCACCATGAAAGATGATAAAGCAGAAACTCCTTATTGGATTAATAAGGATGAAAGTAAGTTTACGTTCAGGGTATTGGATGCTCAAACCCTTAAAATTGTAGAGAAATGTACCGCTAAACTGACCGATGTAAAATCTTCACAAGAATTAATTTTATCGAAAAATGGTGATGAATTTTCGGCAGATTTAAGTCCAGTTGCCAGCTATATCCTTGAAATTGAAGCACCTGGATATGTTAAGGCTAATAATAGAATTGAACCAAATTCAAATCGGAAAAAGGATTTTCAATTGATGAAAATAAGGGAAGCAATAGTGGCAAAACCAGCGATATTGTCTGCCAGTGTTGCCAATCCCAAAGAAAAAGTATCAGTGCAAACTCCTAAAAGTTTTGAAAAAATTGAAAAAGGAAAGGCAATCGTTTTGAATAATGTGTATTTTGAACAAAGTAGTTTTATCATGCAAAAGGAATCATATCCTGAATTGGATAAGGTAGTTTTGATGATGCGAACGAATCCGCAAACGAAAATTGAGATTGGCGGGCATACAGATAATGTAGGCGACCAACGCCTAAACTTAGCCCTTTCTGAAAACCGTGCAAAAGTGATTCTAAACTATATCGTAAGTAAGGGAATTGATGAGGAACGATTGCTCTATAAAGGTTACGGAGGGTCGAAACCCGTTGCTCCCAATGATTCGGAGGATAACAAGAAGAAAAATCGGAGGGTGGAGATTGTTGGAATTCAGTAGATGGTGACCTGGTGGGCTAATGGCGTTTTGAACAATTTAAAATTAAACCTTAAATATATCCAAAAATGAAAAAGCAATTATTGATTTTACTTTTTATGACGGTTAGCTTGTTTGCAAAGGCACAGTCGGATGCTAACACTCGCCTGTACGAGTTGCGAACCTATTACTCGCCAGAAGGCAAATTAGAAAATTTATTAAACCGTTTCAGACAACATACCCTTAAACTTTTCTACAAGCATAATATGCGAGCAGAGGGATTTTGGGTACCGATAGATAACAAGGACAATAAATTGGTTTATTTGATGTCCTACCCTTCTCGTGAAGCAAGGGATAAGTCTTGGAAAGAATTTTCAGCCGATAAAGATTGGGTAAAAGCAAAAACTGAATCCATAAAAGATGGTGAAATTGTAGCCAAAGTAGAAAATGTTTTCTTGAAAACGACTGATTTTTCTCCTAATAATATGAAATCGGTAGGAGATAGAGTTTTTGAATTACGTACTTATAAAGCTACGCCCAATCATTTGCCTAATCTTTTATCTCGTTTTAGAGACCATACTTTAAAGTTATTTGAAAATAACGGCATGACTAATATTATGTATTGGACACCTACGGATAAAGAACAAGGTTCGGAGGATATGCTGATTTATTTTTTGACACATAAAACTAAAGAAGACGGATTGGCTTCTTTCAAGACTTTCGGAGCAAGCCCTGAGTGGCAAGCTGTTAGAAAAGCATCCGAAGAAAAAGCGGGTGGTTCTTTGACCGTTTTTGTAAAGTCTGAATATATGATACCAACTGATTTTTCTCCAATTAAATAAATTTGTCGGCAAAAGGTGAACGGTTCACGGTAAACGGATTTGAGGGAAAATAACATCAGCTATTTTCCCTCTTTTGTTATCAACTAACTCTTTCACCGTTAGCCGTTCACCCTTTACTGTAAAATCATGTCAAAAATTGCGCTCATTACAGGTGCTACATCGGGTATTGGCAAAGCAACTGCCGAAGCCTTCGCCGATTTAGGAATCAACCTTATCCTGTGTGGAAGACGTGTGGAACGTCTTTATGAAATACAACAAAAGCTTTCTGAAAAAGTGAAAGTGAATATTTTGACCTTTGATGTCAGAAATAGGATAGAGGTTGAAAAAGCACTTCATACTTTGCCTGAAGAATTACAAGCCATTGATATATTGGTGAATAACGCTGGCAATGCTCACGGATTGGGTGCTATTCAAGATGGAAATGTGGACGATTGGGATGCTATGATGGATGGAAATGTCAAGGGATTATTGTACGTCTCGAAGGTAATTATGCCTTGGATGATTGCCCGTAAAAAGGGACATATCGTCAATATAAGCTCTATTGCGGGCAAAACAACCTATCCAAATGGAAATGTCTATTGTGCCTCTAAAGCCGCCGTAGAAGCCCTTTCAGAAGGCATGAGATTAGATTTGAATCCTTACGGTATCAAGGTAACAAATATTGCACCTGGGGCAGTAGAAACGGAGTTTTCATTAGTACGATTCAAAGGCGATGATAAACGAGCTGAGGCAGTTTATAACGGTTTTATACCACTGACTCCACAAGACATTGCCGAGACGATTGCCTTTGTGGTAAGTCGTCCTGCCCACGTTGTTTTGGCAGATATTTTACTATTACCCCTCGCCCAAGCCTCGGCAACAGTTTTGCGGAGAGAGAGTTAAGTAACGGTGAAACAATAACTAATATCTATTTTTTTCTTGGAAAATTACATTTTTTCAGATACTCAAATACGAATTACCTGTATCTACATGAATTTTCATATCTCATCACGTTAAATGGTTTTTCGTCAAATACTGCCATAAAAAAACTTGCATTTAACAGACATTTAATAATTAAAACACATATATTTGTTTTAATTTTCATAGTTAAATAGGTTTAGAGGTTAAACAGATAAGGGCGGGAGCATCTCCTGTCCTTATTTTTATTTTTAAGTCACATAGAAAATTTAGCATAATAAAAGCCTTCGTAAATCAATCTACGAAGGCTTTAATTAGGTAAAATACTCAATCACTTCCTCACAAAATCACCATTACGCCACCGTTCCACCATTCCAAACTGGCTTGCTTGGTTGAACAAATGCTAATGAACCATCTTTGTCCTCCGCCATCAAAATCATGCCTTCTGATTCCATGCCCATCATTTTTCTGGGGGCAAGGTTTGCCAAAAATGATACTTGCTGACCGATAATATTTTCGGGTTGAAAATGCTCGCCGATACCACTCAAAATGGTTCTTTGTTTGATACCATCTTCGATTTTTAATTTCAATAATTTCTTGCTTTTCGCCACTTTCTCGGCTTCAATGATTGTTCCAATTCTGATGTCCATTTTAGCAAAATCATCATATTGAATTTCTTCTTTTAAGGCAGGTACTGTTTTACCAGCTAATAAATTTTCTTGCTTGGCATCCGCTAATTTTTGGACTTGGGCTTGTACGATGCTATCTTCCATTTGTGAAAATAAATGTCCTATGTTTGTAATGGTTTGTCCTTCTGCCAATAAATCTCCTTTGCCCGCTTCGTTCCAATCCAATTTAGATAATCCAAACATCTGACAAAGTTTTGCGGCAGTAAAAGGCATGAAAGGTTCTGAAACAATTGCCAAATTTGCGGCAATTTGTAAGCCAATATTCATAATGGTTGCCGTGCGTTCAGTATCAGTTTTGATGACTTTCCAGGGTTCTGAATCAGCTAAATATTTATTGCCCAAACGTGCCACGTCCATCATTAAAGCCAAGGCTTCACGAACACGGAAATTAGCTAACGATTCACCAATTTTTGCGGGTAATTCTGCTAATGTAGCTAATGTCTGACGGTCTAAATCGGTCAATTCACCTTGTAATGGCACTTTTGAATCAAAATTCTTTTCTGTCAAAACTACTACACGGTTGATGAAATTGGAGAAAATACCAACTAATTCTGAATTATTACGGGTCTGAAAATCATTCCAAGTAAAGTCTGCATCTTTGGTTTCGGGGGCTGAGGCGGCTAAGGCATAACGCAAAATATCTTGCTTACCCTCAAACTCACGTAGGTATTCGTGCAACCACACCGCCCAGTTGCGAGAAGTAGAAATTTTTTCGCCTTCCAGATTCATAAACTCGTTGGCTGGCACATTATCCGCCACAATAAAACGACCGTCTGCCATACACATGGCAGGAAAAATCAAGCAGTGGAAAACAATGTTATCTTTCCCGATAAAATTGACCAAACGAGTTTCTGGGTCTTTCCAATACAATTCCCATTGGTCGGTCAATTCCTTCGTCATCGAAATATAGCCAATCGGGGCATCGAACCAAACGTACATTACTTTTCCTTCGGTATCGGGCAGTGGTACTTTGATTCCCCAGTCCAAATCACGAGTCATGGCACGGGGGCGTAAACCGTCATTTAACCAAGATTTCACTTGACCCAAAACGTTAGGTTTCCACTCTGGATGGCTATCAATATACTCTTGTAGCTTCGGTTGCATTGCATCCAAGGGCAAATACCAATTCTTAGTAGCCTTTAAAACAGGTTTGTCGCCACTCAAAGAAGAACGTGGATTGATAAGTTCAGTAGGAGAGAGGGTCGAACCACAACGCTCGCATTGGTCGCCATAAGCGTTTTCGTTGCCACACTTTGGACACGTACCAATAATATAGCGGTCGGCTAAGAAGGTCTTGGCTTGTTCGTCATAATATTGTTCGGTGGTTTCTTCCGTAAACTGTCCTTTATCATAAATTCGCTTAAAAATATCCTGAGACATTTCGTGGTGAACTTGATTAGATGTTCTCGAATAAATATCAAACGAAATTCCAAATTCCTCAAAAGAATCTTTGATAATTTTGTAATATTTATCCACTACTTCTTGCGGAGTAACGCCTTCTTTTTTGGCTTTGATGGTGATGGGTACACCATGTTCGTCCGTTCCAGAAATAAACTTTACGTCTTGCCCTGTGGCACGCAAATAACGCACGTATATGTCAGCAGGAAGGTAACAACCCGCAATGTGTCCGATATGAATAGGACCGTTGGCATAAATCAAAGCTGCCGTAACGGTGGTTCTTTTAAATGTTTTGCTCATTGTAATAATGGTGATTTATGATTGGTGATTTGTGAATAGTGATTAGAGAGACTAAACCTCCTCCGCTCTATCCCTAACTTCATCCAATAATTCCTGATACCAGGCCTCTCCGTATTTTCTGATTAATGGACCTTTCAGGAATTTATAAACCTCTACGCCCAAATCTGCTCCGTGCGTACAGGCATCTGAACAAATGTGCCAACGGTCGTAATTGAGGGCTTCATATTGTTCATATTTTGTGATTCTGATAGGGTAGAGGTGGCAAGAAATAGGTTTTTGCCAAGTGATTTTTCCATCCAAATATGCCTGTTCGATGCCACATTTTAGGATATTTCTATCATCATAAATGGCATAAGCACATTCTCTGCCTTCAATAACGGGCGTGGAATAATCGCCTTCCCAATCTTTCACGTAAACGCCTTCTTTTTCAATGGCTTGGATACCAATTTCAGAAAGATAGGGCTTCACTTTTTCGTAAATTTCCTCCATAATGGGCAATTCATCGTCATTCAGAGGAGCACCCAAATCCCCTTCTACGCAACAAGCACCTTTACATTTGAGGAGGTCGCAGACGAAAAATTTTTCAGCAATATCATCGCTGATAACGGTATTTTCTATTAAAATCATATTCAATTTCAGCCTTTGGATTCAACCCTTGTAAGCGTTCAAAACGCCTACAAGGGTTACAACTGATTATACAAAATTACGCTAAATATTATAGTTTTAAATGACTTGGCATTTTTATTGAATAACCTTTTGAAATTGAGCGTTTTTGTAAATCAAATCTTTATGATTTTTTTGTTATTTTTGTATTATGAGGATAATAGTGGTTAAAGAATATTTAATGGAACACATCCTAATATTCTTTAATTACCACTTACTAATTTCCCAAAAAATCCGCCAATTTATTGATAGAAATGACGTTTTTAAATAGTGATGAGTTATAGGAGATAAGTGATGAGTAAGTAAAATAACTCATCACTTATCTCTCATAACTCATCACTAACCCAAAAGCGTTGCCCATAAAACATTCCTTATTATATGAAAAAGTGTCTTTCTCTACTATTATTGGCTTCGCTGTGTTGTGTCAAATCTGTGGCACAAGACCTTCCCCGTAGTCTTTTTGTGGGTTCGGTTAATGTAAAAATTGAGGGGGATGCACGGGCAGTCATCGAAAAAGAAATTGATAACCTCAACGCCAATCAAAAATATCTTAGCAATTTAGTGGCTAAGATGAATTTATATTTTCCCATCATCGAAAAAATATTAGCCGAAGAAGGTGTTCCCGACGAATTCAAATACCTCTGCGTACAGGAAAGTGCTTTCAATCCCGAAGCCTTATCGAGTTCAAATGCCCTTGGTTATTGGCAATTTAAACGTGAAACTGCCACCGAAGTTGGGATGCGGGTTGATGGCGTGGTGGACGAACGTAAACATATTGCCGCTGCTACTAAAGGGGCAGCAGTATATCTTTCTCGCAACAATTTAATTCTCAAAAACTGGGTTTCCACGCTGCTATCCTATCGTTTGGGGCTTGGGGCTGTCAGACGAATGACGGATATTGACTGGGCTTATAAGAACGAAGTAACCGTAAATTCCTCCACTGATTGGTACGTTTTGCGGTTTTTGGCGTATCGTCACTTCATGGAAAAACAGTATAAATTATCTAAAAATAGTCCTTCTGCCACTCACCTTTTTGAGTACAACAATAGTCGAGGGAAAAACCTCAATGATATTGCTATAGAATTGGAAATTCCTTTGACAGATGTGGTGGTTAATAACCCTTGGTTGAAGTCTTCGACTGTGCCAGATGATAAGGATTATACGGTCTATTTGCCCGTTACGAATCAGCAATACATGGATTTGAAACTCAAGAATGACCAAAAGAAATTCTCAGAAGATCAAGTGGCAATTAGCCAAGATTTAGGCTTTCCAGTCTTGGTTAGGGTTACTCAAGTTAATGCAGCTAATGAACCCATTTTCTACGAAATCAATGGCAAAAAGGGTATTTTAGCGATTCAGGGCGATACTCCCGAAAGCATTGCGGCTCGTGCTGGAATCAATTTGAAACGATTCATGAAGTTTAATGATATTGACGAAAACGATAGAATTATTCCGAATGAGGTTTATTATTTGAAGAAAAAAGATAGCCGTGCCGTGGTTGCATATCATACCGTTTTGGGCTATGAAACCATGTGGAAAATCTCGCAAATGTACGGCATTCAGATGGAGGCTTTGTTGGAAAAAAACCGCATGACACAAGTACAACGCTTGCAAAAAGGACGATTATTATGGTTGATTGAAACCCGTCCCGAAGGGCAAAGTATTGAGTACGTGAAAAGCCCTGACGACAAGCCTTACGTAGTGCCACAAGAACCGCCCATTTCGAAGAAACCGACTGTTAATCAGTCAGTTAATGTAAAAATTGTTCCTCAAAATACGCAACCAGAGATAACCGTTTTTGAAACCAAGACGGATAATAATGCCACGGCTTCGACAAAACCCGTAGTAGTAACTGACACCCGACCATCGGTTTCAACACCCATTGAAACTGGGAAAACGACTACCGCTACCACCACACAACCGAGCAGCCCAAGCGTTGTGAATAAGCCAGCATCCACCACTGTATATAGTCTACCACCCACCACTACGTATCCAAATAAAAAGAACTCGAAAGCCGTTAAAAGCCATGTGGTTGAGCCTAAGCAAACGTTTTTTAGTATTTCCAGAATGTACAATATGTCGGTGGATGAATTATACACTTTAAACGATATGTATTCGGGTAGTCCGTTGCGGGTTGGGCAAATTATAAGAGTCTATCAATCAAGTAGTTCGCCTGTTGCAGGGGCAACTAAAGAAGGCGAAGTTGTTACGGCAATTTACACGTACCCCGCTGAAAATCAGCCATCGCCGAACAGTATTACCACCACTACGGTGGTTCGAGAAGTAGTAACCACATCGCCAGCACCCACCACTTCAACGCCCGTAGCGATTCCTACTAATTCGACGACTTCGACAACGGTATATCAGCCTACGGTAAACGCCACTTCAAATGCAGTTTACACGCCTCCAACACCCGTGAGCAAGCCCTTTACGCCTGCTTCGGCGAGTACAAAGCCCAATTACAAAATCATCCATACTATTCAAGCAGGGGAGACGATTTTTAGGGTTTCAAAGATTTATGGCGTAACGGTTTATGAAATAAAAGCGTGGAATAATCTAAGCATAAACACCGTAGAATTTGGGCAAGAATTAGTGTTTTTGGGAGGAAATACAAAACCTACAACAGTCATCACACAAACGCCACTATCCACGAAAACATACATCGCCCCAGTTACGCAAAGTAACACCCAATATCATACCCTACAAGCAGGAGAGACTGTTTTTAGACTCTCAAAGCTCTATGGCGTAACCATAGATGACATTGTGAAATGGAATAATATCAAGGGTTTTGCAG
>JANPGQ010000184.1:0-4085 GCA_031423975.1 Cytophagales bacterium
CTTTGAAATTTACATTGGCTTGGTCGGAGGTAATTGCCTGAAAATCAAGCTCCATTGACCGATTTTGAATAGAAATTCTTTTGAAAATAAATTCAATGAACGGAATTTTGAAGTTCAATCCAGGAGTCATAATCCGCTGATATTTACCAAAAATTGTGATAACTGCCACCGTACCTTGATTCACTACTACGAGTGATAAAAAAACGACAATTGCACCAAATACTAAAAGAAAAATTAGAAAGCTCATTTTTTGATTGTGTTTAAGGGTGATTAAAAAAGACAACACCAAAGTACACAAAACTTTGATGTTGTCTTTCATTTTTATGATAAATAATTAGCTTTCGGCTTTAAGCGGTTGGCTTTCGGCAATCAGGATATCAATGCCGAAAGCCGATTGCCAACAGCCGAAAGCCATTACATCATTTTTATCGAACCCATTCCGCCATCAACTCCAAAAACTTGTCCCGTAATCCATCCAGAATTGTCAGAAAGCAAGAAAGTAGTCATATTGGCAATATCCGTTGAAGTGCCATAACGACCAATTGGATGTCGTTTATTGGAGGCTTCTTTCTTTTCATCAGTTGATAAAAGATTGTTTGCCAAAGGTGTATCAGTCAAAGATGGAGCAATACAATTTACTCTGATTTTGGCACTGGCTAATTCTGCTGCTAATGAAATTGTCAAACCTTCAATTGCCCCTTTTGATGCCGCTACCGAAGCATGAAAACCCATCCCTATTTTGGCAGCAACCGTGCTGTACATCACAATAGAGGCATTATTTGCCTTTTTTAATTTGGGCAAAACCGCCTGAATGACTGAAATTGCTCCCAAAACATTTATCTGAAAATCGTTTTTAAAATCATCTTGACTTAAACGATGAAAAGGCTTTAAATTGATAGTGCCTGGGCAATAAACCACGCCATGCAGTTCTTCGGGAAGATTGGCAAAAACCGTAGCATCTGGATTGGTAGCATCCCAAGCAATATGAGAAACACCAACAATATCAGGTTGATTTCGTGACGCAGAAAATACAGAATATCCCTTTGCAGACAATTGAGAAGCAACTTCATGACCAATGCCAGAACTTGCTCCAATAATTAAAATATTTTTAGACATAAATACAATTTGAAAAATGTGAATAAAAAAAGCACCTAAGTTTTTAACCTCAGATGCTTTTTAAATGTTTCGAGAATCCTTAATTCAATTTCAAAGAATTCATATCAATCACATATCTAAACCTCACTTCTTCATCTTTAATTTTATCAAATGCGTCATTAATATCTTCAATATTAATGAGTTGTACATGAGGAAGAATATTGTGGTCGGCACAAAAATCTATGACTTCTTGGGTTTCTGAAACACTTCCGATGATTGAAGCTCCTGCACTTCTTGAATATTTAGCCATCTCCATATTATCGGTTGGCTTTTCATAAGGTCCTAATAATCCAACCGTTACAATGCTTCCACGAGGTCCTAATAAGGGAACATAGTCATTCAAATCAAATTCGTAAGGAATGGTACATAGCAAGAAATCAAATGTTACTTCCTGTGCGGTCATAGCATCTTTATCGTCTGAAATCAAGACTGCATCGGCTCCCAATTCGAGGGCAGCTTGTCGTTTTTCTTCTTTGGTGGTAATGGCGGTTACATTTGCACCCATAGCTTTTGCGAGCATAATTGCCATGTGTCCCAAGCCCCCAATACCAATTACGCCCACTTTATCACCCACTTTTACGCCTCGGTGTTTCAAGGGTGCATACGTGGTTACGCCCGCACACAAAATAGGTGCCACCGCAGAGATTTGCATACTTTCTGGAATGTTGATAAGGAAGTGTTGATTGGCAACGATATGGCTTGAATAGCCTCCATAGGTATTAAAATCAGTGCCATCTGGTTTCCAATAGCCGTTGTATGTCATAGTCATTCCGTTTGGACCTAAGCAGAATTGTTCATCACCATTTTCGCACGATTTGCAATGCCCGCAAGAGTCAATCATGCAGCCAACACCCACAATATCACCTGCCTTAAATTCACTCACTGACGAACCCATTTCGACAATTTTACCAATGATTTCATGCCCTGGCACGCAAGGATAAATGGTGTTTTTCCAATCATTTGCCACTTGATGAACGTCTGAGTGACAAACGCCACAGTAAAGCACTTCAATTAATACTTCATCTGCTTTTGGTTTTTCCCTTTCAACATCCATTGGTTCAAGGGTTTTGCCGACAAAGATGGTTCCCGTAGCTCCGTAAGCCTTCGTTTTAAACTTTTCCATAAGATAGAAATTTAGATTATTTTAGAATATAAATCTCTAAAAAGGTATGCCACGGGGAATTTGGGGTTTGAGGTTTGGGCATGAAAAAAGCATCTGTTTTTGGCAAATGCTTTTTTGATAAGTTAATTGTTTCTTACAAATTAATTTTAGCAGCAACCTTTTTGGCTTAATACGCAAATTTTTTGTTCGATAATTCTACATTGAAATTTACTTTAGCTCCTAATGCGTCAAATACTTTCAAAATTGTTTCAAATCGTGCATTTTTCACACTGTTCTCAATTTTCGATATTTGAGCTTTTTGTACTCCAACCAATTCTCCTAATTGTTCTTGTGTCAAGTTACGCTCTTGTCTCACTTGTTTTATAGCTTGTCCAAGCAAGTCAATACGTAACTCGTTTTCAAATGAATCTCTTTTTGGTGTTCCAATTTTTCCAATGTGTTTATCAATCATTGTATCTAATGAAACTGTCTTGAATTTACTTGTCATATTCTTATATGTTTAACTTATATTCTAAATACTCTTTTCTCACAGCCTCGGCTTTCTTAATTTCTTTCGGAGGTGTTTTTTGAGTTTTCTTTAAAATTCCGTGAGTCGCAATTACCAAAGTTTCTTGTTCAGTTGTTGAGTCCCAAAATGAAAAAAGCCTGTCTGCTTTTCCATTGTACAATGTTCTAAATTCCCAAATATTGTCATTTAGTTTTTTGAAAAGTTCTTTGTCATTAGTGCTTTGAGCTTTCTTAATGTTATAGAATATTTTTTCTCTTGCTTTATCATCAAGATTCTCTAAAAACTCAACAGCGTCTGGCAATAAATCTATTTCAAAATTCAATTTCATCCAATTTTTTCTTTGTTTTGTAAAGATGGTAATTTCCCAATTAGGAAACAAATAATTTTATAGTTTTTAATCTGCTGAAACATAAACATTATTTTCAAACATTCCATAAAAACAAAAAAGCACCTCGGAACCGAAATTCCAAGATGCTTTTTTATCTATCAAAATACTTTTACCCAATATATTTCAAAAACTCAGCCTTCGTAGCTTCCTCTTGAAATTTACCTCCGTAGTAACTTGTAATCGTTGTGGAAGTATCATCTTTAACACCTCTTGAAGATACGCAAAGGTGTTTGGCATCAATCATTACTGCTACGTCATCAGTTCCCAAAATTTTCTGCAACTCCTTAGCTATTTGCATAGTAAGACGTTCTTGAACTTGTGGGCGTTTGGCAAAATGCTGTACAATACGGTTCAATTTTGAAAGCCCAATCACTTGTCCATTCGCAATGTATGCCAAATGTGCTTTTCCAATAATTGGTACAAAGTGATGTTCGCAATTTGAATAAAAAGTAATATTCTTTTCTACCAACATTTCGTTGTACTGATATTTATTCTCGAAAAGGGCAATTTTAGGCATATTCTTGGGGTCAAGACCACTGAATATTTCTTTTACGTACATTTTGGCAACTCTTTTGGGAGTTCCATTCAACGAATCATCGGTTAAATCTAAGCCTAATGTTTCCATAATTTGGCGAAAATGGTATTCAATTTGAGCAATTTTTTCATCATCGCTCATATCAAAAGCACCTTCCACCATCGGAGTATCAATTGAAGTCATAATATGGTCGTCTCCTATTTCTTCGTCCGTAAAAAGTATTTTATTGTTGTCAACCAACAGGGTATTCAACAAAGTTTCGTTCTGTTTCATATAGTCTAATTTTTAAGTCGAAATTTGGGTTGATTTTAAGTTTTAATTTATCGTAAATTACGATGGCAATATTTTCGGCTGATGGATTCAAATCTCTGAATTC
>JANPGQ010000185.1:0-20930 GCA_031423975.1 Cytophagales bacterium
TTTTTGCATATACTTCTGAACTAATTGATTAGCCATCATATCGTTGAAAGGAGTCTTCTCTCCTTTCATGACTTCATTAAATCCTTTTTGGAGTAAATCTGCATTGATTTCTATATTTTGAGACTTAAAATTCTGTGCCACCAGAATTCCCAAACCATAACTGGCGGAGTCTTTTAGGGTTGTTAAGGCAGTTGGAGTTCCAGATTGAGCTGAAGGAGTAGTAACAACCTCTGCACTACGAGTAACCACTTTTGATTTATTAGCGGAATTTGAATGTTTTTTAGCCTGAGCATTTACAAAAAAAGGAGTGAGGGCGATGCCTGTACAAAGTAAAATGTTTTTCAATTTCATGATTAATACTGAATAAAGATGTGATTTTGTAATGTGGTCATTACAAGGTTAAAATGTTAAAAATACTTATTTTTAAAGATAACAACGAAATTTGAGCTTACAAAATTATTATCCACCAATGGTTTTATTAATAAACACAAAAACGGTCTGAACGTTTAAAGTTCAGACCGTTTTTATAAGCACTCAAAATTTATCATTTTGGATTTTTTACTGGTGCAGATGAAGCATCAGGCTTGTTATAAGCCAATTCATTATCTGGCACATCATAATAATCTAAAAAGTTATATGTGATGGTTGCTTTTGAATTCAACACAGCAGCTTTATCAATAACTACTGCATTTGTTCTTCCATTTTCAAGTACACCCCAACGTCTGGCATCGTAGAAAGATAAACCTCTCCAAGCACAAGTAACACGTCTTTCACGTCTGAATTCTTCTTTTGCAGCATCCAAAGATAATCCTGTACCTGCAATGGCTGCTAAACCAGCACCTTGTAAAGTACGAATTCCATCAATGATTTTTAGGGCATCTTCTTGTTTACCAGTATAAAGATTTGCTTCTGCCTTCATTAATTCATTTTCTTCATAATTTCCAGCAACAGCAAGTTCATATATACCTTCAGCTTGTGTTCCGTAAACTACTACGCCCGCCATTCCTTTACCACCGTCGATGACTGCATAACGAGTGTTAAATGAATTTCCACGTCCTGCATCACCTACCCAAGTAGCAGTAAGGGTAAAGTTGTTTTGAAAACGTTTATCTTCTGGCTTAAATTCTTGCACAAATCTTTCACTTAATTTATAAGTATTTTGACCCGCCTTTGCCGAAAGTGTTTTAGCAATTACTGAACCAGCTGTTGCTGACATAAAATCATTATCACCTGCTCCACCCGAACGTGCAGTAAAGATTAAATCGGTTGATTTAATACCATTCGATGCTAAATCTAAAATTGAAGCCCATTGAGCTGCCGTCATAGATTTAGTTGGCGTATTTACCAAGATATTTCTTGCTTTCAAGGTATTGATGTTACGTACCCACATATCTGGAGCAAGAATACCACCTTTGCCTTTTTGACAAAAATCTGGAATCAAACTACCTAAAACAGCTCTATAATCTGCAGTAGCAGTTAATGCTCCTAAAATTGTAGCAGCTTTATCAAGATTGGCATTGGATTCCTTGATAATATCTTCTTTTGTAACATACTTTCCGTTGGTAGCTCCAGTTGTATTATTAATTAAACCTGCATAATACATTGAACCAATACGAGCATAAGCGTAACCTTTCCACCAGTAGCACCATGCTTTTATTACATTCTTTTTTACTACGGCATCTCCAGTATATGCAACGGTTTCTACAATATCCAATACTGCGTTGCAAGCATTATTCATCGAATACATATAAGCCCACTCAAAATAGGTTGGGTTTGCTCCTGCGTTTGAATTAATATTTACCGAACGAAGAAATGGAATTTGTTGATTTGGACTACTTGGGTTTAAAACCTTCGTTCCATTATCTAAGGTAACTGCATCTGGACAACCAATTTGGTTAGCAAATTGATTGGCAGCCTCCATTCCTACAACGTCCGCCATAATTTCGTGCTGACCGATTGCACCCGCCCAAAAGCGACCATTTACACCATCGAAATATTTTAAATCACGAAAACCATTGGCATAAATTCCTCCTAAACTCAATGAAATAATACCCGATTCTGTCGAAGCACTTTGGGGAGTTGGTAAGTTAGGGTTTTTAATATCCAATTGGTCTTGACAAGATGCCAGTGATAAAGCTGCACAACTCATCAAAATATATTTTTTTATTTTGTTCATTTCCTTAATGTTTAACTGTCTGTTATTATTTAAACGTTGTTAATATCTTAATGGATAACTAATTCCGATTAAAGAAAAATAACTTTAGATTATAGCTTTACTGAAAATTGTTTTGATTAAAAACCAAAGTTAAGAGCAACTTGATAAGAACGTAAGTTTGGCATAGTATTATGGTCTGTACCTCTATCCCAAGCCGAATTATTAGTTCCTGAACTTACCTCCGGGTCAAAACCTGTATATTTAGTGAATGTCAACAAGTTACGTCCAGAAAGCACTAATTGTAATTTTCTGAATGTTTTGAGATTCAAAGCTTTTGCTAAATCAACTCCAACTGATACGTTTCTTAAACGAACAAATGAAGCATCTTCATAGAAGTAATCTTTAGTACCATTTGCTTGACGTTGTGCGTAAACTCCACGATAGAATGCCGTCCAAGCTCCAGTTTGTCCATTGATAGTAATTTCTTTTTCATAATCTGCATGAATACCGTCACGATACATCCATTGTTTTGTTTGGTTGTAAATGTGGCTACCTTGTACCCAGTCAATTTGAAATCCAAGGGTCAAATATCCTTTGTATGAGAAATCATTTATGAATGACATATTAAACTTTGGGTTTGGGTCACCAAAGCTGTATCTGTCTGTTGTAAAGTATGGCTGTTTTGTTGTCTTATTTACTACATAACCGTTACTTGCTACTTCGTAAATTGATTGTTGGCTTTCTGGTATTTCGAGTGTACCGTCTGGTTTTTTCCAAGCTAAATCAGTTAAATACTTGAAACCATACAACTGTCCAATTTTCTCGCCAGCCTTCAATACATAGTTTGTACTACCTGCACTTGAAATAATTACGATTTCGCCATTTCCTGTAACTGATGTAATTTCAGAAGTTTGCTTACTAAAGTTGATTGTTGTATTCCAAATAAAATCTTTGCTCTTGAATGCCATAGCACTGATTTGTGCTTGGATGCCATTAGAACCAATACCAAAGGCATTCGTCTTTAATGTACCTGCACCAGTTGATGGCGCAGCATCTACGTTCCAAATAGCACCTTCAGTGTTACGTTTCCAATAAGTAGCAGATAAACGAATGTCGTTGAAAAGATTTACGTTTTTAGAAAGATTTAATGATAAATCAGTTCCGATTTCTAATTCTTTAGATACTTCTACGTTCAACTCTGGATTACTTTGAGCCGTTGGGAAAAAGAATGCTCCTGAGCCACCAATATTTCTTGTTCCTAAGGTAACGTAACGGTCAAAAGGTCTTGGCTGAATACCTGCTTCACCATAAGCGGCTCTAACTTTAAATTCGCTCAAAGTGTTAGCAATTGCACCATTTTTCCAGAAATCTAATGATGAAAGTCTCATATAAGCATCTCCACGTGGGAAGGTAAATGGTTTTGAACCACCACCAAAAGCTGATGAATAATCACTACGGAAACCACCTGAAACTCCCGCTATTTCACCATATTCAATTCTTTGGTTGACAACGTATCCATAAGTAACGAAAGGCTCTGTGTAAGTACCTTGAGGAGCATTAGTAGTTCCAGAATTACTCAAAGGACGAACCAAAGTTGTTGTACCTTGTGCTGGTGTGAAAGGCGTATATGTAGGTAAGCCTAATTGGTAGGTTACGTATTGGTCATTGGTCTGCTTACGCCAGTCAAAAGCTAATTGTGTTGATGTCGTGATAGGAAGACTTAAGTTAAAATCTTTTTTGAAATCAGTACGAATAGTTGCCGTTGCTAAGAAGTTTTGAGCATTTTTAGTGATACTAAAATTATCAATTTCTCCTTTTTTGTCCGAACCATAACCTGACAAATAGTAGTTAGATGGTAAGGCAGCAATGTTCGGATTAGTTGTTTGGTTTGCGTAAGTATAGATGTCTTCATCACGCTGAAAATTGACACCATATTTTGCATCTAATTCTACAAATTTATTCAATTCGTAGTTCAAGCTTAAATTTTGAATCACATCTATTTTGTTTCCGTTGTGATTCAAATATTGCTGATAGAAATTAGGGTTAAAACCATTAACACCCGCTGCATCTCCAACGTAAGCTGCAAAATCACCATTAGCCAATGGTTGGTCATAATTAGCAAAAGGACGAGTATTGTTGATTGAGAATAGAATATTTCTATCATTAGACTTAATCGTATTTTTCGTATAAACTAACTGAGTAATCGAACGAAATTTTAATCTTGGAGCTATTTCTGCACCAATATTTGCCGTTATATTCGTTCTCTTAAAATCTCCATTGTTAGTTACGTTACTTCCTTGATAATTATTTGAAAGTGAAAATGCAAAGTCGAATTTTTCCTTACCACCTGAAATAGAAAGACTATTGTTTACAGTATTAGCAGGGACAAAGAATGAATTGAAATGGTCATAATACTTCAAATTTGCATTGTATTGCTTACTTGTGGTACTATTTACATCCAATGGATTATAGATAACGTTTCCATTATAAAGACCAGTCACAGGGTCTTGAATCAAAATTGGATTACCAGCTCCAGCACTCAATACGTTATTACTGGCATCAGTCCCGAAAGCGTGTAATTGAGCTTTTCTAACACCACCAATATTCAAGTAAGAGTTTTGTGAAACACTTGATGAAAAATCAATGTTTAATTGTCCACTTTTACCTTTTTTAGTGAATAACTGAATTACACCGTTTGCACCTTGAGCACCATAAATTGTAGCTGATGCAGCTCCTTGTACAACCTCAATTCTGTCAATTACGCTAAGGTCAATTGAGTTTAAATCAGTTGATGCCACCTGAATACCATCAATCATAATCATTGGCGTTGTACCACGGTTAATGGTATTAATACCACGAAGAACAATATTAGTAGCAGCACCAGGTGTACCATTGCTACTTGTAATCTGAGCACCTGCAATTTTACCTACTAAAGCTTGGTCAACTGAAGCCGTAGGAGCCTGTGGAAGACTTTTTGAAGAAATTGATTCTACTGCAAATGCTAATTTTGCTTTGTTAGTGGCAACCCCAACGCCAGTTACAACGATTTCAGAGAGTTGTCTAACATCAGTTCCCATTTTAAGGTTTATAACAGCTTGTGTTCCTATGGAAACTTCCTCCGAAGTCATTCCAATAAAAGAAAATTGCAATTTTGTTGCAGCCGTTGGAATGGCAATTGAATAATTTCCTGAAGCGTCGGTTTGTGTGCCTATACTTGTACCTTTTGCACGAACCGTTACACCTGGAAGACCTGAGCCGTCCTCGGCTGAGGTTACTTTACCCGATACTTTTCTGTCCTGTGCGAAAATACTTGCACAGAAACTAAAAGTAATCAGTAAAATCATGAGTAAATTTTTCTTCATGAACTTTCTAATGGTTAAAAATTTGTTAAATGATGATTAAAAAACGAATATGTAAAAATAGGAAATTCGTCGTTATTAAACAAGACGAATTTCGAAATAAAATTTGGTTTCGTCTAATATTATCTCTGATTCATAGGCATTTTTGCTTATTTCATAGTATTTTATTTTGATTAAATTGTTTTATAAATAGTCGGTAAGCATACTTTATTTTTTAAAAAAAAATAAAAAAATAGGCAGCCTAAAAGGACTGCCTATTTTTTTTCATTTATTTTGTATCAATACTGATACTGTCTTCAATAAATTTTAATAATTTTTATTGATAACAGGTCCACTATCGGCTGATGGTGGATTTTGCGCCGTTTCGTCAGCAGGGACATCCCAATAATCCATAAAATTATAATCAATAGTTGCATTGTTGTAGATATTTCCTTTGAAAAGAATAGTTGAGCCGTAACGACCACCACCATTTGCTACACTGTAAGTCCAGCCCCAACGTCTTAAATCAAAAAAAGTAAGACCACGAAGTGCAAGAGCAGCAAGCCTTTCCATTGAAAGTTCTTTCAGAGCTTCGGCAACAGTAATGGTAGTTGGTAACGCTGCTACACCAGCACCTTGATACTTTCTTACGTTATCAATCATTCCAACACCAGCGGATATACTACCAGTTCTAATGTTTGCCTCGGCAAGCATTAACATATTTTCCTCAAATGTTGGACCAATATAAATTTCTAATCCTCCAATTGCACGTGATCCCAAAATTGAGATGCCCGTTAACCCTTTGGCAACACCATCTACTAAAGAGTAGCGAGTTGTGTTTGTATTGGCATCACCAAAAAATGTACCATTTGCAGTAGTAAAGTTTGCTAAACGTTTATCGCCAACTTTGAACTGCTGAACTAAACGCTCGCTCAACTTAAAAGTAGTTGTTTGGTTGCTTTGTGTTAGTATACCCGCCACAGAGCCACCATTTGGGGTAAAAAATGAGTTTGAAGTTGATGTCCGACCTGTAAATACTTTATCTCCGCTTTTTATACCATTATTACACAAAGTAATGACGCTTTGCCAATCAGCTGCCGTCATTGGGCTAATGCTTGACTTTGAGATAACTGCATTTGGGTTGTTGTTCACAAATGGGGCTAACTTATTTAACACAATATTACGAGCTAACATAGTATTGATTGTACGAATCCACTCCGCAGAAGACAATGCTTGTCCTAAACCCACTTGGCATTGTTGAGGAATCAACTGGGCAATCATAGTACTATAATCACTTTGGTTTGAGATACCATTTAGCGTTGTTTGTGCCAACGTTAGGTTTTTATTCGATTCAGCAATTATAGCAGGTTGGCTAACAAACTTATTCACAATAGTACCTGATTTATCTACGATTAGTCCAGCATAATACATAGTGCCAATATGAGCATAAGCATAGCCTTTCCACCAGTATGCCCATGCTTGGACGGTACTTGCTTTATCTTTGCTTAAACCAATAGAAGCAACAGTTTCTAAAGTTGTATTACAAGCATTAATCATAGCGTACATACTTTGCCACTCATAATACAGGGCATTGCTTCCATTTGCGGTTCCTGCAGTCGTATTAAATGAACGAATAATGCTCACTTGTGGGGAAGGATTGGTAAATGTTGTACTGGCTGCATTAGCAGGGTCAGCAACAAACTTATCGGGTACACCCATTGTGGTAGTTTGGTTGTTCGACCCTTGACCACCACCAATTGCGTCACCCATCAATTCATGATAACCCCATGGTAACGAGAAAAAACTATCTCCCAACCAAGCGTTGCCATAATTGAATCCATTCCAATAAATCCCGCCTTTTGCATAAGCAGCAATTCCAGGCTCATTATTTACGTTTCCACCAAATGTTGGTGAATTCGGATTCTTTACATCAAGTTGATCTTTACATGAGTTCAAACTTATCACAGCTAAAAAACTCAACGCAAGCAACTTAGTAGTTATATTATTTAGTTTCATATTTTTATTTTTAAAATCTTAATTTAAAATCCTAAGTTTAATGTAACTTGATACGCTTTCATGTTTGGAATAGTATTGTGGTCAACACCTCTATCGAAAGATGAGTTGGAAGAACCAGAACTAATTTCAGGATCCATACCAGAATAATTTGTGAAAGTCATCAAGTTTCTACCGCTAAGTACCAATTGGCATTTACTCAACCATTTGGTATTAACAAATTTAGCAAAGTCAACGCCGATACTGATATTACGTAGTCTCACAAATGAAGCATCTTCATAGAAATAATCTTTCGTTACATTGTTACCCACTCCTCTTGCTGTACTGCCAAGAGCATAATAAGCCGAAGCGTAGTAAGCAGTATATGCACCAGTTTCACCGTTGATAGTTACAGGTTTTGCAAAATCACTACTTATGCCATCACGATACATCCACTCTTTTGTTTGGTTGTAGAGTTTAGAGCCTGACACCCAATCAAATTGAAATCCAAATGTAATAGCATTATTTTTGAAGCCAAAATTATTAATGAATGATGAAACTAATGTTGGATTTGGATCTCCCAAAGTTGTTGCTTCATCCGTAAAGAAAATGGCTTTTGTGGCTTTGTTTACAACACGACCATTCACAATTTCATAACCTGATTGCTTAGCTGATTCAATATATGCCGAGCCATCACTGCGTGTTTGTCCAACACTGGTTAAGGCTTTGTACCCATAAAGCTCACCAATTTTTCTGCCAGCAGCCAATACTAAACCTGTCGAACCCCCAAGCGTAGTTACTGGAATATCCCCACCAGCAACCGCATCAATGACTGATGATTGGTGTCCGAAATTACCCGTAAAATTCCATTCAAAATTCTTAGAATAATATACTGGAATGTTAAGACCCAATTGCCAACCATTTGAAGATAAGGCAATAGCGTTGGTCAATAATGATTTTGAACCAGCAGAAGGTGGTACGTTTTGTGTGTAAATAGCATTATCTGTATTTCTTTTCCAGAATGTAAGTGATAGGTTTGCTTGCTTAAACCAGTTACTTCCCTTTGTTATATTAATTCCGAGGTCAGTTCCAACCTCAGTCTCAGCAGTAACCTCAACATTCAAGTTTGGATTACGAGAAGAAGTTTGGTTTGTGTAAGCAACCTCATTGCCCGTTTGTTGCAAATTTAGCACTGGATAACGGTCAAATGGGTCAGGCTGGATACCTGCTTTTCCATAAGCCGCTCTTACTTTGAACTGTGATAGAAAGTTGTCTAAACCTAAAGCATTGATGTTCTGTAAGTTTAAATATCCGTTGAAATGTGGAAATGTAAAGGGTTCACTTCCAGCACCAAAAGCTGAAGAATAATCGGTTCTGAAACCACCCGCTACACCAAACAAATTACCATAATCAAACTTTTGGTCAAAAACGTAACCATAAGTTACAAATGGCTCACGATAGTCAAGAGCAATGTTTTGTGTTTGGGTAGAGGTTAAATTGATTGGAGGAGTAAACGGAAGAGTCAGCCCTCGAGTAACTAACTCTTTGTAATCATTTTTTCTATGGTCAAATGCCACTAAGGTAGATGACTGAAGTGGAATATTTAGTCCAAAATCTTTCTCTAAATCAAACTTAAAATTTGCCGCTGCATAAAAGTTTTGCTTCGTCAGATTATATTGGAAATTATTAATTTCTCCCGTATTATCGGTATTGTTGTAATTACTTGCATACGTGTCGAAAGCAACTGAATTTTCATTAAGCGATTGGTTAAAGAAAGTCCAAATATTGTTTTCGTTTTTAAACGAGATACCGTACCGAGATGTTAAAGTTACAAACTTATTTATGTTATAATTTGCCTCAAAGTTCTGTATGATATCATAACGCTTGCTATCACCTTTGGTATATTGTAAACGGTAAAAAGGATTAAAAGCATTAACACTCGCAAAACTTGCTCGCTGATATGCTGCGAAATCACTGTTTGAAGATGGAGTTGTTAAATCAAAGAAAGGCGACGTGTTTAAGAAACCATAAACACCATTCACACCTGCATTTTGCTTACCAAGTCCATAATATTCACCGCCTGGTGCTCCCAAATTAGGGTGTAAATCGTTCGTTGTGTAAGCTAAGTTTGTAATTGACCTAATTGTGAAGCCTTTAAATAACTCTACGCCAATATTTGCGGTTAAGTTTGTTCTATCAATTGATCCATTGTCTTTTAGTAAAGCTGACAAAGTTTTGTTATTAGCAATAGCAACACTGTAATCCATTCCATCAGATCCTCCACTTATACTAATGGCATTGTTCGTTGAAGGAGCCGATTGAAATACCTGAGCAATATGATCATAAAACTTCAAGTTGCCAGAATAAGCCTGATTCGATACATTTCTTGGGTCTAAGATTCCATAACGTGTATCACTTGCCGTTGAACCTGGTGCACCTATACCTCCCGCAACATCAGTCCCAAATCTGTAAGCAATAGAGTTTGAGCCTAAAATTGCACCAGTAACTGGGTCAATTTTGAGGGCATCACCTGCTTTGTAGCCTAAATTTGCATTTGTACCCCGAGCAATGATATTTCCACTGGCATCCGTCAAGTACGGGTGTAGGTTTGCTTTACCAAATCCACCAGCATTGATGTAGCTATTTACAGCATAACTTGATGAAGCATTGATAGATAATTTCCCTTTCACACCCTTTTTGGTAAAAATTTGGATGACACCGTTTGCTCCCTGTGCACCATACAAAGAGGCAGAAGCGGCACCTTGTACAACTTCTATTCTTTCAACTTGTGTCATATCCAACTGATTCAAGTTTTCAAATGGTATTTCAACACCATTTAAAAGAATCATCGGACGAGTACCACCTTGAACAGAGTTGATACCACGAAGTACAATGTTTACCTTATCTCCTGGATTACCAGAAATAGATGAAATCTGAGCACCTGGTATTTTACCTACCAATGCTTGATCTAACGAGCCAGAAGGAACTGAAGGAATATTTTCAGCAGTAATTGACTCTACTGAAATACCCAACTTCCTTTTACTTGTGGCACTACCAGATCCTGTAACTACTATTTCAGAGAGTTGTCTGGCATCTGACGATAGGGCTACATTGATAACTGACTGATTAGACAGGGGTACTTCCTTTGATAAAAGCCCAACAAAAGTGAATTTTAAAACTCCTTTGTCTGGTACTGAAATTGAATAGTTTCCATTGGCATCAGAAGTAGCCCCTTTGTTTGACCCTTTCAATGATACCGATACACCTGGAAGACCAGAACCATCCTCGGCTGCGGTCACCTTTCCCGTTATTTTTCTGTCTTGTGAAAATGAATTTACACAAAAACTAAAAACAACAAGAAAAGTCATGAGTAATTGTTTCTTCATGTACTTGTTTTAGTTTGGTTAAAAATTTGTTAAATTATAATTAAAGAATAATACGTAAACATAACGATTTTGAGAATACGAAACAAGGCAAGAATCAAAACAAAATTTGGTTTCATCTCAAAAAACCTCTAATTTATAGGCATTAATGCTTATTTCATAGTGTTTTATTTTGAATAAATTGAGTTATAAATAGTCTGTAAGCATACTTTATTTTCAAGAAAATATATAAAAAGAGCGAAAATTCTCTATTCAGAAATATATTTAAGGTTGTAAACTGAAATTTTGAATTACTTCTGGTAGCACCAATTGTCGAGTATATTCATATCCTGCCTTAAAAATATCAACAGATTTTCTTATATCGGCAGGATCGAAATTTTTAAGAGATGGAGGTTCAATTAATAAATCACATTGTGCTAAACGACTTTGAGAATTATTGTTAATCGCCAAGAACAAGGCTTTGGTAATGATGGTGGTCATGGACTTAGAAGTCTGTTGAATTCCGTAAGGATTACAGTGGCTTCCAACAATAAAATCACATTTTCCTATTAACGGTTCTATGGGCATATTGTTTAATACTCCACCATCAATCAGGATTCTATCAGCCAATTTTACGGGTTCAAATAGTCCAGGAATGCTACATGAGGCCATGACGGGTTTCAATAATTCACCTTTTGAAAAATAGACTGTTTCACCAGCATACAAATCAGTTGCATTGACAGTAAGAGGAATTTTTAACTTTTCAAAGGAATTGTGGGGAATATATTTTAAATAAACTTCTTCTGCACGGTTCATATTGAGTAAACCACTTCTGTTCCATGATGGACGCATGGCTCGTAGAGTACTGGTAGAAATCACTAATTCATAAATATGGTCTGGTGAATAGCCAGCGGCAAACATTGCTCCCACAATAGACCCTGCGCTACATCCTGAAATTATCGAAATTTCAATTCCTTTTTCTAATAAAGCCTTCAAAACTCCCAAATGAGCAACCCCTCTTGCTCCGCCACCCGATAATACTAATCCGATTTTCATATTTTTAATTTTGAATAATTGAATACAAAGTAAACGTTTGAAGATAGTCAATGTTTTCTATTTCCTATATCAATATTGTTTCTTAACTTCATTCTTTTATAAATAATCTAAATAAAATGAAGTTAAATGTAATTGATGCAGGATATTTTAAACTGGATGGTGGGGCAATGTTTGGGGTTGTTCCCAAATCATTTTGGCAAAAAATGATTCCTGCCGATGAAAACAATCTTTGCTCTTGGGCAATGCGTTGCCTTTTGATTGAAGATGGTAAATCCTTGATTTTGGTGGATACTGGCATGGGCGATAAGCAGGATGCTAAGTGGCAAAGCTATTATTACCGACACGGCGAAGGGGAATTGGTGAAATCAATTCGGGCAAAGGGGTATTCGGAAAATGATGTTACTGATGTGATTTTGAGCCACTTACATTTTGACCATTGCGGCGGGGCAGTTCGGTGGAATGAGGATAGAACAAAGTTTTCCATGACTTTCCCAAACGCTCATTATTGGACTCATTCTGAACACTTTAACTCGGCAATGAATCCAAATCCGAGAGAGAAAGCTACGTTTTTTAAGGATAATATTTTACCGATTCAAGAAGCTAATCAACTATTTTTTATTGACCAAGTAGAAAATCCTTTCCCAAATATAGAAATTTTGACGGCTGATGGGCATACTGAAAAAATGTTGATGCCTAAGATTTGGTACCAAAATAAAGAAATCCTTTTCATTGCCGATACCATGCCCTCACACGCCCACGTTTCCGTTCCATACGTGATGGGTTATGACATTCGCCCGCTACAAACGATGATAGAAAAACAAGAGTTATTAACGAAATCTGTTGATAATGAATGGCTGATATTCTTTGACCATGACCCAACCTACGATTGCGCAACCATTGGAATGACTGAAAAGGGTTTTCTGATTAAAGAGAAAGGAAAATTGGAAGAGTTTATTTAAAAGAAAGAGATTTGACGACTTTGCGAAACGTCGCACCGTTCAAAAGTTGTCAAATCTCTTTACCTAAGGCATTTTCTATACATTAAATCTAAAGTGCATTATATCGCCATCAATAACGGTATATTCTTTGCCTTCTACCGATAATTTACCAGCTTCTTTACACGCATTTTCAGATTTATATTGCTGATAATCAGCGTATTTAATTACTTCTGCACGAATAAAACCACGTTCAAAATCTGAGTGAATTACACCCGCTGCTGCTGGTGCTTTCCAACCTTTCTGGATTGTCCAAGCACGAACCTCCTTGACACCAGCCGTGAAATAGGTTATCAGATTAAGCAAAGCATACGACCCACGAATCAATTTATCCAAGCCAGATTCTGTAAGACTATATTCCTCCAAAAACATCTGACGGTCTTCTTCATCTTCCATTTCCGCAATTTGAGCTTCCAAAGCTGCACAAATTACAATTACTTCTGCTCCTTCAGAGGCAACACTGGCTTTCAAAGCCTCTACATATTCATTGGTCTGTGCTGCTATCGAATTTTCATCTACGTTTGCTACATAAATTACTGGCTTGTCGGTCAATAAACACAAGTCTCCGATGGCATCAAATTTAGCGTCTGGGTCAAGTCCTTTTACGGTACGGGCAGAATTTCCAGATTCTAAAACGGATTTATATTGCAACAAAATGGCTAATTGAGCTTTTGCTTTAGCTTCTCCATTCTTGGCAGCTCTTTCTGTTTTCTGAATTTTCTTGTCAACCGACTCTAAATCCTTCAATTGGAGTTCGTAATCAATGATTTCTTTATCAGAAACAGGATTTACACGCCCTTCTACGTGTACGATATTATCATCTGCAAAACATCTGACTACGTGCAAGATAGCATCAACTTCTCTGATATTTGCCAAAAATTTATTACCCAAACCTGCTCCTGTAGAAGCCCCTTTTACCAGACCCGCAATATCCATAAATTCAATCACCGTAGGAAGAACTTTCTGAGGATTTACGAGTTCTTCCAAGACTTTCAAACGAGCGTCTGGCACTGTAACTATGCCCACGTTGGGTTCGATAGTACAGAAAGGATAATTGGCAACTTCTGCCTTGTTTGATGATATTGCACTAAATAATGTCGATTTACCAACATTTGGCAAACCTACGATTCCTACTTGTAATCCCATTTATTTTATTTATCTGATTATCAGTCAATTAAACTGAATTTGTTTTAATATTCTAAAATGTAAAGTATTGTTTCTTGAAACAAAGTGCAAAATTAATCAATTTAAAATAAAAAAACCCCTGAAAATTCAGAGGCTTTTGAAATTGTGTCTTTTGGGCTTACTCCCACTTCAAATCACTCCCAAAACCATCCTGTGGCTCTTGAGTATGTGGTTGCTGTTCTTCGTCATCACGGTCGAATTGTGAAAAATCCACATCGGGTAATAGTTCAGTTTTCACGTGGTTAATCGCTTCATTCAATCCTTCGGCAAATTTGTCAAAATCTTCTTTATACAAGAAAACCTTGTGCTTCTCATATCCAAAACCATCATCTTTCTGATAACGGCGACTTTCCGTAACGGTGATGTAATAATCATTTGAACGTGTCGATTTTACATCAAAAAAGTAGGTACGTTTACCCGCTCTCACTCGTTTTGAAAACAATTCTTCTCTGTCTCTTTCTTCCACTGTACAATTATAATTTAGGGTTTGATTTAATGATGTATATTTTTGGACACAATTCTTGCAAAAAATGCCTAAAAAAATTAGCTTGGTAAAAATAGGAATTTTATTATTTTATTCAAAAAAAATCTAAAAAAATAATATTTGTTTTTTGCTAAGTAAACAAGGTAAATAGAAGGAAATTTTGAACATTACCAATAATAAATTTTATTTAAACCTTTAAAAACGTATTTTTGCAAAATATTAAGATTCAGAATGAGGCGTTCAGAGACACAAAATATCCACGAAAAATAATATTATGAACAAACAACTTCTGGGAATCATTCTTATCTTGGTGGTTGTATCCACCAATGGATATTCTCAAAAATTGGGAGATGAATCTTTTGGCATAGCCTCTTTTTATGCCGACTTCTTTTACGACCAGCCTACATCTACTGGCGAAATTCTTCAAAAAAATCAATACACTGCTGCCCACATGACGCTGCCCTTTGGCACAATGGTGGAGGTAACAAATTTATCCAATAAACGTTTTGTTATAGTACGCATCAATGACCGAGGTCCATACAAACCTGGTCGTTTGATTGATCTTACCAGAAATCCAGCCCGATGGCTCAAGATTGGCGACCAAGGTTTAGAAAAAGTGAGACTAAAAATAGTTGGTTTTGATGGTGATATTATGCTCGAACCTTTTGATTCACTTAGCTTAACTGGACTTCCACGTTTTGTGCCACAGTTTTATCAAAAAACTAAACTGAAATACAAAAGATATTATCGGTTAAAGAAAAATTGGCGTAAACGAAAATATCCACAGTTTAAATACCGTCGTTTAAGAGTAAGTTCATATTTGAGAAAACTTTCAAAACAAAGAAGAAAAGCGTATTTGGAAAGTAAGAAGAAAAAGGGTTCACGGTAAACGGTCAAGGGTAAACGGTTTTCGTCAAAATTCCACTTAAAGAATCTAACATTGTCTAACAAATTTCTACCTAAAGTCTAAAAAATATTTGGCATAATATTCGTAATTTAGATGTAGTTATTGTTACAAGATTTTCAAAAAGATATGATTGTGTCCAGTACCGTTCACCTTTGACCGTTTACCGTTCACCGATAAAAAATGGATTTAACAAAAATAAGAGAATACGGCAATGTAGAATTTCTTGCCAAACAAATGGTAGAGGGTTTTATTACAGGACTACACAAATCACCTTTTCACGGTTTCTCGGTAGAATTTGCCGAACATCGCCTCTATAATACGGGTGAAAGCACTCGTCATATTGACTGGAAAGTGTTTGCCAAAACCGACCGTTTATATACCAAACGTTACGAAGAAGAGACCAATCTTCGCTGTCATTTGTTGATAGATACTTCGTCTTCTATGTATTATCCTGAAAAAACTAATGGCAAAATTGTTTTTTCTACAATGGCGGCGGGAGCTTTGGCGTATATGCTTCAAAAGCAAAAAGATGCCATCAGTTTGACCACTTTTTCGGATGAAATTGAAATTCAAACGCCCGTAAAATCCACTGGAACGCACGTCCACAAGATATTTTTAGACTTAGAAAGCCTGCTTCAAAAACCACCTACTAATAAGAAAACTGCCGTTGCCGATGTGATTCATCAAATAGCGGAGAAGATTCATAAACGCTCGTTGGTGGTGATTTTTAGTGATATGTTTGATAATATTGCAGATTCCGAAAAACTTTTTGGGGCTTTACAACATTTGAAACACAATCTTCACGAGGTATTGATTTTTCATGTTACGGATAAAAAAACAGAATCAGATTTTGAGTTTGAAGATAGACCATACGAGTTTATAGATTTAGAAACTAATGAGAAAATTAGACTGAATCCTTCACAAGTAAAATTGGATTATCGCAAAACCTTACAACAATTTTATCACGAACTAAAATTGCGTTGTGGTCAGTATAGAATAGATTTTATTGAAGCAGACATTGCAGAAGGTTTTGAGCAAATAATGTCGGCTTATTTGGTAAAGCGGACCAAAATGAGATAAGTAGCTTAAAACAGATGGCACAATTTTTTATTTAATTTTTAAATAAAAATATTAATAAATATGGCTTTATCAATCCAAATTACGTATCTTTTTATTTTAGCCATTCCCATTGCTTGTATTGCATGGACGGTTACGCATGAGGAAATTTTTAAAGAACCTCGTGAGTATTGCGTAAAACGTTGTAAGAAAGGGAAGACTATTTTGGAGAGAAAATTCTTCTATCTTTTCACCTGCGAATACTGTTTTAGCCATTACATTACGGTTTTTATGTTGTTGCTCACCAATTATAAATTACTTATGGATGATTGGAGGGGCTATCTCATTGCAGGGTTTTCATTAGTCTGGATTGCCAACGTATATATGAGTATTTTCGCTTTTATTAGGCTTGGTATGAAGAAAGAGAAGTACGAAATAGAAGAAATTGCGGAGAAATTAGAGAATGAAATTTAAGGAGCTTTCGGTAATTTACTTTTAGCTATTGGCTTGGTAATCATGTAAATACTTATAATAATATTAGCTGATTTTGAAAAGACACATACCGTAAAATGGTTCTTGAATTGGGATAAATATACTTTCTCAAATAAAAACCTATATTTTTTGAGAATAATAACACATTATTATGCGAATCAACAAAATATATACTACCACTTTAATATCTTTTTTCTTATTCTTGACATCAGTTGCTTTCGCCCAACAAGCAGCTAATGATAGTCTTTTACACCTACTCAGCACTAATATTCCAGATTCCAGCCGTTCTCTAATTTTAGATAGATTAGGGCTTTCTTTGATGACTTCAAAACCCTTAATTGCCTTGCAATATGCTCAGCAAGGCTTGGAGGTGGCACAAAAAGCCAAATTTCCCAAAGGTGTTTCACGTAATATGAATAGGATAGGGGCAATTATGCGGGTTACGGGTAATTATCCAAAATCTTTAAAAATGCACTTGGATGCTCTGAAAATTGCTGAGGAAACCAACGATTTGGATGGATTAGTCAGGATTTATAATCAATTAGGCTTATTCTATTCTTCCCAAAAAGACCATGAAAAGGCTATTGATACGTATTTTGTGGGAGTGGGTATATCTAAGAAAATACGTGATAAGAACTTAGAAATGACTTTACTTTCAAATATTGGAGCTGATTATGCTTTCCTGAATAATTTAGATTCTGCACGCATTTACACACAATCGGCTTATGAGCTAGGAGAAAAACAAAAAAGTAAAAATATCAATGTTTTATTAGCAAATCTTGCCAATGTAAACGCAAGGGCAAAGAATTATGCTATTAGTTTAGACTATCACCGACAAAGTATTCCTTATTCCATTTTGATTGATGATTATACCACCATTGGAAATACTTATTTTGAAATGGCAGAAATTTTCAAGAAGACTGGTAAACTTGATTCTTGTCTTTTGTATGCTAAAAAATCGCTTAAAGTATCTCAGGAAACTAATAATATTCAGAGTATTTATGGGTCAAGCTCGTTATTAGCTGACCTTTATCAGAAAATTGATGTTCAAAAATCGTACACATTTTATAAACAAGCTACCGCTGCGAAAGACAGTATGTTTAATCAGCAAAAAGCTAAACAGATAGAAAATGTGAGCTTCGTTGAAAATCTAAGAAAGCAAGAACTTATTGATAGCGAAAAAGCATTCAAAAATAGGCAATGGTCAATTATTTTACTTTCCATCATTGGAGTGGTGCTGCTAATTTCAGTGATACTTTTTAGAAATAATAGAATTCAAAATAAAGCAAATAGACTACTAAGTAAACAAAAATTGGAAATAGAGTTGCAAAGAAGTAAAGCTGAAAATGCCTTGAACGAATTGGAATCTACTCAAATGCAATTGGTTCAGAAAGAAAAATTGGCTTCATTAGGTGAAATAACAGCAGGAATTGCTCATGAAATTCAGAATCCGCTAAATTTTGTTAATAATTTTTCAGAACTATCAATTGAACTGGCAGACGAATTGAAATTAGAATTTGATAAAATTGAGATTCCTGAAGAAAAGAAAGAATATTTGGAAGAATTACTCCATGATTTGACCCAAAACCAAGAAAGAATACATGGACACGGCAAACGTGCCAGTAGTATTGTATCTAATATGCTCGAACATTCACGGTCGAGCGATGGAGAAGTGCAAATAACGGACATGAATAAGTTGGCGGAGGAATATTTAAGCCTCTCATATCATGGAATGAGGGCAAAAAATAAATTATTTAATGCTGATTATCAATTGATTGCGGATAAGAATTTGCCACCTATCAAAGTGAATCAGCAAGATATTGGGCGGGTATTATTAAATATTTTCAACAACGCTTTTTATGCTGCCTCACAATCGATAAATCCGTCCATCAAAGTAATTACAAAATTGGAAAAGGAATATTTAATTATTGAAGTAATTGATAATGGAAAGGGAATTTCCAAAGAATTACAATCTAAGATTTTCCAACCATTTTTTACCACAAAGCCAACTGGCGAAGGTACTGGTTTGGGTTTGTCTTTGAGTTATGATATTATTACGAAAGGCAATAATGGGAAAATAGAAGTGCTAAGTGAGGAAGGTAAAGGGGCGACTTTTAGCATAAAATTACCGCTAAACAAATGATAATCAAGGTATTGGAATTTTTAAATAAAATAGTATATTTATGCAAATTCATCCATTAATTAAACCCCAAAACGTAATCCCATGAAAAAAAACCTGCTTACTCTCGCTTTACTATTTTTTTTCAGCACCCTAATTTTTGCTCAAACAGATGATAAACAACAAAGTGTAATTAACACTACTGGAAATGGCTTTAATTTAGACATCACTTCAATCTTGATTGGTTTGGTAGTGGGTGGTGCAATTGGCTATTTTGTTGGTGCAAGAAAACCGTCTAATTAAAATATTTTTATGCTCTTTTATGATTAACAGGGAGAATTACGGAAGTCGTCCTTCAAAAGGACGACTTCCGTAGCTAATAAGAATGTTACAATATAACCGTTGTTTTCACCGTTTCAAAACCGCCTCGAAACGTGCTTAAAACTTACCAAAATTGGCACAAGAAGTCCTGTTTTTCCACCCTTTACTTCAAAACCCATTTTGTTAGTTTTATAGTCAATTTGGCTGGTAGGTACTAATTCACTTCCAAATGCTTGGGTTACTCTGGCAGCAAATGAACCCTTACTTTCTCTGATTTTATCAATATAATGACCCATATTATTTAATGGTTTATCTGAAAATAAAAACAGCACGTATTCAATACCCGTCGGAGGAGTCAGTTGAAAATGTGGGCGGTCTTCGGCAGGTAAAATAAGTCTTGTATTCCTACTCAGAATAGCACTTTCGGTTGCATCAAAAGGGTAAATATTCTCGGTTTCATCCAACATATTGGAATTTGCGTTGATGATATAGAAATATGTATAATCAGTAGTAGAATCAATAAAGGTACTGAAACGGTAAGTTGTTCCAGATGTTTGCGGGTCTAATAACAAATACGACTTTAAGTTACCCTGCTTTTTGGTACTATTTCCTGAAATTGAATTTTCTGCATCATCTAAAATAAACTTTATATTACTATTATCAATTCCTCTGGCACTAAAAACGAAACTAACATCTGCCGCACTCACTATTTGTGATTTATTCTTTTTTACCTGTAAAAATGCTTGAAATGCATTCTGTACTTGTTTTTTATAGTCAACGTATCTAATCCAGAAGTAGCCTTCTTCGCCCCAATTCTTACCCCAACTATTGATGACTTTAAATGCTCCTCCAAATTTAGCATCGTCATATCCAACTACGCACACAGCGTGTCCGCCTAAATTTCGAGAGCCTTTTGGATTCCAAAGTCCAATATCTTCAAAAACACTTTTTCCAAAAAAAGCCATGATTTTTCTCCACAGATTTCTCCAAAAACCATTTGCTGATAGTTGTCCAAGAGATTCAGTTAGCGTAAATCCTACTACTACTGGGGTATTTTCAGATAAGGCTTTTTTGGTAATTAAATCTAAATTTTCGCTACCATCGGCTAAGCTAAAAAGCCTGACGTATTCAATAATTTTTGAGGATGAATTAATACTTAAACTCAAATTATTGGAGCAATTCGGAAAATCCTGTTGAGCGTAAGTAGCTACTCCTTTTATCTTTAAGGCATCAAATGCTTTTTTTAATTCTGCTCCCTTTTTACAGTAAGGGTCATTAGTGCTTTTTAGCAAATTGTATAGATATGAAGGCGAGTAAGCAATTTTATCAATTTCGTCTTTGTCGGTAATATTTTTACTGATTGCTTCCAGAATAGTACGCATATAATAGGCGGTACTCATACCTACGCACACACCTGAGTCTTCTTGATTAATGACCGAAGGGGCATATTTTGATAAGTCTACGCTGG
>JANPGQ010000186.1:0-12583 GCA_031423975.1 Cytophagales bacterium
TTAAATCTTATGCCCCAGGCCCAAACGATTGGATACTTTTTGTTGATAACCATAGAAATATTTGGAAAGTAAAAAATACATAGCGTTGATTTTAGGTTCTTTAATTTTTGTATTTTTTTCGGCAGTATTTAGAATCTTATCTTTTAAATATATATTTCCTATCATTTTTTCAAATGCTGAAAAACAAGAACTAAGCTATGGGGAATTTGCTATAAATTTCTGGAATACTCAAATATATGTTTTTTACGCCCTCGGCTACAGTTTCGCCCAAAAAGTCATTCAACAACAAATAGAAATTGGTAAAGAAAAAGACCGTAATGCTCTTTTAGAAAAAGATAAAGCCCAAGCAGAATATACCTTTTTGCGGTCGCAAATTAATCCGCATTTTTTGTTTAATACCCTAAATATGATTTATGATGGCGTGAGAAAAGTCAATGGAGACTTAGGGGATACGTTAATTCAGTTTGCGGATATGATGCGGTATTCTACTGGCAAATCAATGCTTCAAGACGAAGTGGGCTTGAAGGAAGAACTCCTATTTGTTGATGATTTCCTCGCCATTCAAAAAAAGAGATTTAAGCAAGCTTTAATGATAGACTATAAAATTGAAGGTAATATTCAGTCCCAACGCATAGTTCCGATGATACTTTTTACCTTTGTTGAAAATGCGGTAAAACATGGTTTGAACGATGACCCAGAGTTTCCTTTAATCATTAGGGCGAGCCTTATTAAAGATAGATTTACTTACATGACTCACAATCGCAAAAATCTTCAACCGAATGGTTTTAATGCAGGAGAGACTGGTATTAGTATTATCAGTCTAAGAAAGCGATTGGATGCCGTTTATAAAAATGGTGGATATTCCTTAACGATAGATGATTTGGCTGATGAATTTATTGTCAATTTAATTATCAATTTCAAAGAGGTCAAAAAATAAAAATATGTTCTTAAAACGTTAAAAGGAGAAGCCCAAAACGGTTTTCTCCTTTTTTATTTGTATTTTCATTGGAAATTCTAAAATCAAAATTCTGAACTCTAAAATTAAAAGATGTCTATCCACAAAAAGCGCCGTAAAGTAGAAATTTGCCATAATTGCCACACAGTTCTCAGCCCTGAGACTAACTTTTGTCCGCATTGTGGACAAGAAAATCATGATTTAAAAGTTCCCATCGGGCATCTTGCCTTTGAAGTTTTTGAAGGCTTTACTCACTTCGACACTAAGTTTTATAATACCATTAGAGCTATTTTCCTTTCACCAGGCAAGATAACCAAAGATTTTTTGGAAGGTCGTAGGGGAAGATACGTTCCGCCCATAAGATTATATTTCTTAATCTCGTTTATCTTCTTTTTGGCAATGGATAAAATGGTGGATATTGCCATGAATGACAAAGACAATTTTCTTAACACTATTTTAGAAAATAGTACCAATAAAACCAATGAAGTAAAAACAAATGCCAAAGTAAAGTTACAGAAAGACTTAACAGAGGCACAAAATGAATATAATGATATAAAGAAATCAGACGATACTACTGGACTCTTTGAAGCCCAGCAAGCCCTGAAGGAAGCAAGATTAGTATTAAAATTGGGTAATAAATTGGATGATGCCACTAAGACTTCTCAGAAAAAAATGAATAATTTTATTGATTTTACAGAAATTTCAACCAACGATGTAATAGATGAAATGAACGTACAAAGTGATGATACCTTAAGAGCATTAATAAAAAAGCTACCCGATGATTTAAAACGCCAAAGATTAATTAGTATCCAGAAACAAATTATTGCCGATACCCTCAACACCGAACCCATTGAAGAACCATCCAATGAATTAAGAAATTATTTCACGGAAACCATTGGCAAAAAACAGCAATTACAATATACCCTTAATCTTCATGCTTTAAAGAATAATAGCATGGTAAAATTGCAATATGATGGCGATACCGTGATAAATGTGAAGGGAAGTGATGGTAGTTTAGAAAATATTGCTTACAAAAAACGGGTTTTGAAAATGTCTGATGCTGAATTAGATTCTATTCTGGACAGTCATAAACAATTCAATATTTTTGGCATAAAATCTTTTGAAAGAGGCTGGCTTAAAAATAGAACCTATTACGAATTAGCTTTTATTGAAGATGCTACCAAAGCGGGAACTGAAATTGCTCATTTAGGAATTGGGGTTTTTTCGTTAATGATGTTCTTTTTGATGCCTATTGTGGCTTTTTTACTCAAAATCATTTACAGCAAACGCTCGCATAGCATTATATCATATCCATTTCGCTTGTATAGGTATGTATGGGATTGGTTGATGTTTACGATAAAAATCAGAAAAGTTAGAAGATACAGACACGTACCACACCTCATGGCAGGACAAACAAGATATTATTACGAACATTTGATTTTCTCAATTCACATTCACGCCATTTTTTTCTTAATGATTCTCGTTTTTGTGGGTGCAGGAATCGCCTTGGGATTCCCAGGTAGCACTTTATCGGTTACAATGTTAGGCTTTTTTCTATATTTTATCGTTTCACTAAAAACCGTTTATCGACAAGGATTTCTAAAAACAGTGATAAAATCGGTAATTCTATTCTTTATGTATATTACCACATTTTTTACGCTGATAACGTTGGTGGGAGTGTTTAAATTTGCGTTAGCGTAACACGTAGCACGGGAATACTTCCCGTGGAGCGAACGAATATATCGAAATCCGCTTCACGGGAAAGATTCCCGTGCTACGTTTATTTTGACCTAATCGCCACCACAGGGTCAAGTTTTGAAGCAATCCATGCAGGAATTATGCCTGAAATAATACCAATAATAGATGAAATAGTTAAGCCTAAAATCACATTTGATTTGGTAACTACCAACTTCAACGAGCCAAAATCAATGAAAGACATCAGCCAAACTAACAAAACGCCAACAATCCCACCAATTAAACTCAAAAAGATGGCTTCAAAAAGAAATTGGAAGAGAATAAAATAATTTTTTGCTCCTAAAGATTTCTGAATTCCGATAATATTAGTTCTTTCTTTTACGGAAACAAACATGATATTGGCAATACCAAAACCACCTACTAATAATGAAAATAAAGCAATGATGAAGCCTCCAAAATTAAGACTCGAAAAAATAGTATCGAAGAATTTTACTGCTCCATCCATCCTATTGATTGAAAAATTATCATCTTGAGTTGGTTTTATTCCTCTCCTACTTCTCATCAATCCTGTGACTTCCCCTTCCAAAACTTGCTGCCCTACATCCGACGGCTTACCTTTCAAGGCAATGATTGGTTCTGGATTATCTTTCTGAAATAAACTTGCGTAAGCAGTATATGGTATAAAAGCACGGTCATCTGGCGAACCTCCGAGGCTAATTAAATCTTCCCCTTTTTTCCGCATCACGCCAATTACTCTAAACTTAATTCCGTTAATTTTTATACTCTCATCAACGGCATCGCCAATATTTGGGAATAATGCTTCCTTGACATTTGCCCCCAAAATCACCACAAAGGCACTATTATCTGTTTCATTCGTTAAAAAATATCTACCACTTTCTACGGGTACTTCTGATATTTTGTTATAATCATAACTTACGCCATTCAAATTTACTTGCATACTATTGTTACCATTTTTCAGGGTAGTACTGGTATTGTCAATAATGGCCGTAGCTTCTGCACTTTGGACATTATCTGACAAATATTTATAATCACTGTACTTGGTACTCGGACGGTTCATATATTTCCACCAGGGAAAATTATTACTAAAAACCCAAGGCCATTTGCCCACATAAACTACACCTTTACCGAAGGAATCAATTTGTTCATTGATGCCTATTTGCATAGAATAAACAAAAGTCAAAACCGCCACTATGGAAAAAATACCAATGGTAACACCCAATAGCGAAAGGGTTGTTCGCAAAAGATTACTGCGAAGGGCTTGCCATGCAAAGCGAATACTTTCTAAAAGTTGTCGAAGGAATTTCATGTAAATATGATTTTGGAAAGTTAAATTTAGGCGTTCAATCTAAACATTACAACAAGGAAATGATTAATAGGTTTTATTGAATGGTTGAAAGGCTGAATAGCGGTAAGATTGGAAATAAAGTTTTTGACTTTTAACCAAATTCTCTTTCAAAATCCTAAATTTACAGCACAATTCTTGCTATGAACAACAGTACGATTTACCACTCCCAAACATGTCTTCAAAAATAACCATTTCAGATTTCAAAACCTTGCAAGAATCCTTTGCGGGCGAACTATACTTTGATAATTCTGTAACACACAATGCCCAAAAGATTCTTTATTCAACCGATGCGTCTGTTTATCAAGAAAAACCTTTGGCAGTTGCCATTCCTCGTGATACCAAGGATTTGAAAGCCCTCATAAAATTTGCGAATGAGTTTCGGACAACGCTTATTCCACGGGCAGCTGGAACATCTTTGGCAGGGCAAGTGGTGGGGAAAGGAATTGTTGTGGATATTTCAAAACATTTCGATAAAGTGTTAGAAATCAACGAAGAACAACGTTGGGTAAGGGTACAACCTGGCGTTATCAGAGATGATTTGAATGTTATTTTGAAACCTCATGGACTGATGTTTGGACCAGAAACCTCTACCGCAAACCGTGCCATGATTGGGGGTATGATTGGTAATAATTCATGCGGACTTCATTCAATTGTTTGGGGGGATACTCGTGAACATTTGTTAGCCGCAAAGGTGCTTTTGAGTGATGGTTCAGAAACGGAATTTTATGAAGTAAACCGACAAGAATTTTTCAAAAAAGCCAATCAACAAAATTTAGAAGGCAGACTGTATGGACAGATTTTCAAGATGCTTAATAATCCTTTTAATCAGGAAGCAATTGAGAAAAATTATCCAAAAAAATCCCTAAAACGTAGGAATACGGGCTATGCTCTTGATATTTTAACGCAAAATAACCTACTAAATGAAAATTCTGAGGGAGATTTTAATTTTTGCAAACTGCTTGCGGGGTCAGAAGGCACTTTGGCGTTTGTCAGTGAAGCCAAATTGAATTTACTCCCCCTTCCTGCTCAGGAAAGTGCTTTGGTTTGTATTCATTGTTATTCTATTCAAGATTCGCTTTATGCCAATTTAATAGCGCTGAAACATCAACCAATGGCTTCTGAATTGGTGGATAAATACATTTTAGATTTCACCAAAGGGCATCAATTATACCACCAAAATCGATTTTTTATTGAGGGCGACCCTGCCGCAATTTTGATGGTAGAATTTATGTCGGATTCTGAAGATGAAATTATTCAAAAAACAAATGCCCTGATTCAAGATTTGCAAAACAATGGCTTCGGTTATGCTTTTCCAGTGGTCAGAGGTGAAAATGCAAAATTAGCTTGGGATGTTCGAAAGGCTGGCTTAGGACTCATTCGGAACTTAAAAGGAGATACTCAGCCCGTCAATTTGATAGAAGATTGTGCCGTTGCTCCCGAAGACTTACCAGATTATATTGCTGATTTACAGGAGCTTCTAAAAAAACATAAAACCAACGCTTCGTATTATGCTCACGCAGGGGCGGGCGAACTCCACGTAGAGCCAATGATTAATTTAAAAACCGTTGAAGGAAAAGAATTATTCAGAACGATATTAAAGGAAACAACCGAATTAGTTAAAAAATATAAAGGTTCATTAAGTGGCGAACACGGCGATGGACGATTGAGAGGCGAATTTATTGAATCAGTTTTGGGCAAAGAAGTCTTTGAATTACTAAAAGAAACCAAGAATATTTTCGACCCCAAAGGTATTTTCAATGCTAATAAAATCGTGAATACTCCGCCCATGAACGAGTTTTTACGCTATGAAGCAGGTAAGCAAAACCCAGAAATCAATACCTATTTCGATTTCTCGAATCAAGAAGGCATTCTGCGTTTGGCCGAAAAGTGTTCAGGCTCAGGCGATTGCCGAAAGACCGAAGTAACGGGTGGCACCATGTGTCCGAGTTTTATGGCAACTCGTTTAGAAAAAGATACCACACGGGCAAGAGCTAATATTTTGAGACAATATATGACTCAAAATGAGAGTTTAGATATCGTAGATGGATTGCAAGAAGAGGTAAAGCACGTCCTTGACCTATGTTTATCTTGTAAAGGCTGTAAATCTGAATGTCCTTCAAAAGTGGATGTAGGCAAAATGAAAGCCGAATTTCTACAACATTATTACGATAAAAATGGCGTTCCTTTCCGAACAAAAATGATTGGTAATTTCACCAAATCACAAGCCTTAGCATCCTTATTACCAAGTGTTTATAATTTTTTTGTAAGAAATAATTTTACGGCAAATATTACTAAAAAAATCTTAGGCTTTGCCCCCGAAAGGTCAATTCCGACTTTGGGAAATATTACTTTGAAAAAATGGCAAGAAGACAGAATCAAAATTCAGAAAAAGAGAGAAAAAAATAGTGTTCATTTTTCGCCCGCTAAATTGGGCAAACGCCGCCCGCAAGGCAAAGTATATTTATTTTGTGATGAATTTACGAATTATAATGATTTGGAAGTTGGGCAAAAAGCGATTTGGTTATTAACCGCCTTGGGTTATGAAGTGCATATTCCCAATCATGTTGAAAGTGGACGAACTTATCTTTCAAAAGGCTTGGTAAAAGAAGCTAAAAATATTGCTATTCAAAACGTAAAAATGCTTTCAGAAGCCATCAAAGACAATTCACCCATTTTGGGAATTGAACCTTCGGCAATATTGACCTTGCGAGATGAATATTTAGAATTAGTACCTCCGCACATGATGGCAGATGCCGAAAGAATTGCCGAAAATACTTATTTGATAGACGAGTTTTTGGCTCAGGAAGTTGATAAAAAGAAGATTACCAGAGATCTTTTCACGAAAGAAAAACGATTGATAAAACTGCACGGGCATTGCCATCAAAAGGCTTTATCGTCATTAGTGCCTACAAAGAAGATATTATCATTGCCCGAAAATTATGAAGTACAATTGATTCCTTCGGGCTGTTGCGGTATGGCGGGTTCATTTGGGTATGAAAAAGAACACTACGAAGTTTCCATGCAAATTGGCGAATTAGTATTGTTCCCAACCATCAGAAAACAAGCCGAAGATATAATTATTGCCGCCCCAGGCACCAGTTGCCGCCATCAGATTATGGATGGAACTGGAAGGAAATCTCAACATCCCGTAGAAATTTTATGGGATGCCCTGCTATAAATTTAAAAAACTATATTCGTTGGGAGCTAATTTTCCCAACGAAATATTTCCAATCCGTACTCTCTTTAATTCCAATACCTCATAACCTAATTTATAGCACATTCGCCTTATTTGGCGGTTTATGCCTTGAACCAATATGATTTTGAAGGCATAATCACCCACTTTTTCGACAGGACACGGCAACGTTGTTTTGCCCAAAATAGTAATTCCCGATGACATTTTCAGGATAAAATCATCCGAAATTTCTTTATCCACTTCTACCAAATACTCTTTTTCAGTCTGATGTTCACTCCTAAGTGTTTTATCGAAAAGCCTTCCATCGTTAGTCAATAAAAGCAAGCCTTCTGATTCTTTATCCAATCGTCCCACTGGGAAAAGCGTTTCTTCAAAAGGGAGAATATCCTTTAAATTATGGGGAATCTCAGTATTCAACGTCGTTTCAACACCTCTTGGTTTATAGAAAGCTACATAAATAAACTTCTTTCCTTCTTGCAGCACTTCACCTGCATAAACGATTTTATCTGCAATATTAATCTCAATATTTTCAAAAATTTGAAATTCGTTTATCCAAATTTTTCCTTCTAAAATCAACGATAAGGCTTTTTTATTTGAAATATTTAGCCGTTTTACTAAAAAATATTGGAGCCGTTTTCGGAAAGTCATTTGACAGTTTTCATGATAATTAACGAAGATACTTTATTATTCAAAAACTCCGTCTAATGATTTCCTAAAATTGGTTATCTCTCAAAAAGGCTAAACAATCGAACTTTTACACCCAATTGTCGAGTATTTAATATTTTTCTAAGTTTTTTTTGCAATTTGCCTTTATTATCCAAAACAACAACCTTTCCAAATAATGAAAAAAACAATACTGCTATCTGAAAACCAAAGGAAATCATTAAATACCCTTTCTTTGGTTTTTACTCTATTCTTTTGTTCAATCCTGAACACCATCAGCTTTAACTCTCTTGCCCAAAATGCTCCTGAAGAAAACCGCTTTTCCAAAGTCGTTTTAGGCGATAAATTGGATGAACCCATGGAAATGACTTTGCTAAAAGACGGACGAGTTTTGTTCATAGAACGCAAAGGGGCATTGAAACAATATGACCCAAATACGGGGGAAATAAAGACCATTGCTACAATTGCTGTTAATACAAAATATACCAACGCCAAAGGGCAAAAACGGGAAGCCGAAGAAGGTTTGATGGGATTGGTACATGACCCAAATTTCGAGCAAAATCATTGGATTTATATGTATTATGCCGATACTGCCAAGACTCAACACGTATTAGCTCGTTGGGAATTAAAAGGCAGTGAACTGGTAGCAAGCTCTAAAAAAGTCGTTCTGGAAGTACCCACTCAACGGGAAGAATGTTGTCATACAGGCGGAGGGATGGTTTTTGACAAAGCTGGCAACCTTTATTTGACGGTTGGAAATAATACCTCAAACAGTGGTACAGACGGGTACGCTAACCTTGATGAACGCAAAGGCTGGGCATATTGGGACGACCAACGTGGTGCAGGAAATACCAATAGTTTGACGGGGAAAATCCTGAGAATAACGCCCCAAGCAGATGCGTCATACACCATTCCAAAAGGAAATTTATTTGAAACATTACCTAACAATGGCGATGGTTTAGTGAAAAAGGAAATCTACACGATGGGACACCGTAACCCGTGGCGACCAACTATCGACAGTAAAACAGGTTATTTGTATTGGGGTGAAGTTGGTCCAGATGCCTCTGTGGAAGGCGAGCAAGGTCCGAGAGGATACGATGAGTTTAACCAAGCGAAAAAAGCCTCAAACTTTGGCTGGCCATATTTTATTGGCGATAATAAAGTTTATACTGATTGGGATTTTGAAGCAAAAAAAGCTCGTCAAGATTCCAAATATGACCCTTTGAATCCCATAAATGATTCGCCCAATAATACAGGTCTAAAGAATCTACCTCCTGCCCAAAAAGCCTTTATTTGGTATCCTTACGGTATTTCAGAGGAATTTCCATTGGTCGGGAGTTCTGGCCGTAGTGCTACTGGCGGACCAGTTTTTCGTAAAGCTGATTTTGCAGCGAATGGGAAACGCACTTTCCCTGATTATTATGAAGGTAAATGGTTGATTACAGATTTTATGCGTGGTTGGATTATGGCTGTGAGTATGGACGAAAACGGTAATTATAAATCAATGGAGCGTTTTATGCCCAACACAGATTTTGGTAGTGCCATTGATATGGATTTTGCACCCGATGGAGATTTATATGTGTTGGAATACGGCTCGGCATGGTTCAAAGGAAATGACAATGCAAGATTGGTGAAAGTAGAATACAACGGAGGAAATCGTATGCCAAAAGTAGTGGCTTCGGCAGATAATTTGACGGGAGCAATACCTTTGAAAGTTAATTTTTCTTCAAAAGGAACAATGGATTACGATGGCGATAAATTAACGTATTTATGGGAAGTAACAAGCAAAGCTGGAAAACGTACTTTCAAAACCGAAAATCCAACCGTAACTTTTGATAAACCAGGAATTTACCAAGTTATATTAACCGTAAAAGATAGCAAGGGCGAAGAAAATAGTGAATTATTGGAAGTAAAAGCTGGGAATGAATCCCCCGCTGTGGCTTTTAACATCAAAAAAGGAAATAAAACCTTCTATTTTCCGAACAAGCCAATTGAATACGAAGTAAGTGTAGCTGACAAAGAAGATGGAGATTTGAACAGCGGAAAAATCAAAGCAGACCAAGTAGCGGTAAGTATTGATTATATGCCAATTGGTTATGATAAAATCGAAGCCTCGCAAAATCACCGTGGCGTTGATGCCTCTGCGTTTGCTTCTATGGGCGAAAGAATGTTGAATAAAAATGACTGTAAGTCTTGCCATATTATTGATACAAAATCAGTTGGACCAAGTTATAAAGATATTGCCAATAAATATAAAGGTGATGCCAAGGCGTTAGCATATCTTTCTAATAAGGTTATTGCAGGTGGCGGAGGCGTTTGGGGCGACCATAGAATGGCGGCTCACCCACAATTATCGCAAGCAGAAACGAATATCATTGTAGAATATATTTTGAATATCAACGAACCCAAAACAGCAAAAACGTTACCAAGTAAAGGAAGTTACGACACTAAAATTCCTGATGGGCAAAAAGAAAATGGCTCGTATATTCTGCGTGCAGCGTATAAAGACAAGGGAACGAAAGTAATGAAATCTTTGGCAACGGAAGATTTAATCGTGTTGAGAAGTGCCAAACTTAATCCTGAAATTTCGGATAAATCAAAAGGAACACAATTGGCTATTACGCCAATGCGTTCATTCTCGATGGTGGGTAACAATGCTTATCTTGCTTATAATAATGTTGATTTAACGGATATTAACGAAATCGAAATATCGGGTCAGGCACAAACAAGAGTAGGCGCATCGGGTGGAATTGTTGAGATAAGATTGGATTCACCAACGGGAACATTAATTGGAACAAGCGAAAAGATTGAACCACAAGAAGTACGTTTTGGTCCGCCGCCTGCCGCTACAACAGCTCAACCTGCCAATGGAGCAACTACTCCAGCACCAGCCGCACCGCAACGCCGTCCTGTTAGCAAATTCAAAATAGCTATTCCTGCCAATTCAGGTCAGCATGATGTGTATTTAGTCTTTAAAAATGATAAAACAAAAGACGCACAAATTATTATGTCTGTTTCAGCTATTGAGTTTAAAAGTAACGAAGCAAAATAGATGTTTTTATAAATCAATATTCAAAACCAATCAATTCTGTTATGAAAAATGAAATTTCACGTCGTGGGTTTATGTCAATTATTCCTGTGGCAACCGTTGGCGTATTGCTAACAAAAAGCTCAATTTTTGCCAAACACGCCAATGTTTTGAGTTTCCAGAAACCAAATTCAAAATTTGGTGGTGTACAAATGGGCGTAATAACCTACTCGTTCAGAAGTATGCCGCACGATATTGACCAATTATTACAATTTTGTATTGATGCTAACGTCAGTGCCATAGAAATGATGGGTGACCCTGCCGAGACTTACGCAGGAAAACCAGTAAGTCCAATCAAAATGCCTCCTATTCCGCCCAAAGGTGGTCAACCTCAACGTCAACCTTTAACGGATGAGCAAAAGGCTCAAATGGCAGAATATACAAAGAGCGTTGCAGCATGGCGAGCAACTGCTTCGATGGATAAATTCAAAGAAATTCGGAAGAAATTTAATGATGCTGGCGTAACTATTTATGCTTTCAAACCCAATGCTTTTGGCGTAAATAATACTGATGCTGAAATTGAATACGGACTAAATGCCGCCAAGGCTTTGGGGGCAAATTCCGTTACTGTTGAACTACCAACTGACTCAGCCCAAACCAAAAGATTAGGAGATTTTGGAGCGAAACACAAAGTCTATTTTGGCTACCATGCTCATTTACAAGCCACTGATACGCTTTGGGACGTTGCTTTAAGTCAGTCGCCATATAATTCTCTCAACCTTGACTGTGGACACTACATTGCCGTTGGCGGAAAAAATACGAAGGAATCGCTCATGGCTTTGATTGAAGCAAAACATGACAGAATCACGAGTATGCACATGAAAGACCGCACGGCAGATGGCAAAAATAATTTAGCATGGGGACAAGGTGATACCCCAATTAAGGATTTGTTACTCATGGTAAAAAACAAGAAATACAAATTCCCCGTAACCATTGAACTGGAATACGAAGTACCAGAAGGCTCAGATGCGGTGAAAGAAGTGGCAAAGTGTGTTGAATATGCGAAGGGAATATTAGTATCTTAGCACGCAGATTACACAGATGCCTGTGGCAACGCAAGTTTACGCAGATTTTTTTGAAAATATATTTTTTATAAATCTGAGTAAATTTGAGTTGTCAGAGGCATCTGCGTGCTAATACCAAATCTAAAGAATCCCCTCATCAGCAAAACTCAAATAACCATTATCCGTAAAAATCACGTGGTCTAAAACGGGAACATCTAAGTATGAACCCGCCTGTTTTAATTTCTTCGTCAAATCCTTATCCGCCTGACTGGGCGTAAGATTCCCTGATGGATGATTATGTGAGAGTATAATGGCACTCGAAAGATTTTCCAACGCTACTTTAAAAATCATCTTGGGATCAGCTACCGTTCCCGAAACACCTCCGCTACTGATTCGCTCACATTTCATGACCTGATTGGCTCTATTTAAGAGAATTATCCAAAATTCTTCGTGAGGCAAATCCATCAAATGCGGTTTCAAAACATCATACGCATCACGTGATGATGTGATTCTGGCACGTTCGGGAGCATCGGCATTCTTGCGTCTTCTACCCAATTCCAAAGCACTCACAATGGTAATTGCCTTTGCCTCACCAATACCTTTAAATTTAGATAAATCC
>JANPGQ010000187.1:0-6225 GCA_031423975.1 Cytophagales bacterium
TGCAGTACTAAAAGATGCGGTATCTGGATGCGAAAGTGTAGAGAGATTACAAGTAGCGATTAGCGTAACAGATCCTGGTACTCCTACAAGCACATTGCTTACTCAGGCTTTCTGTTCAGAAAATAATCCAACTGTTGCCAATATTCAGGTAGATCAGACTAATGTGTTGTGGTTTAGTGCATCAAGTGGCGGAACAGCCCTTGCACCAACAACACCTTTGGTAAGCGGAGATTATTTTGTAGCATTAAAAGATGCAATAACAGGTTGTGAAAGTAGTATTAGATTGAAAATAACAATCACAATTGGTAACGGAGTTACTCCTACAACAAACAATCAAAAAATCAATTGAAAACAGTCATTATCGGAGCAGGCATGGCAGGGCTTTCTGCCGCCAGAATTTTATCAATAAAAGGTCATGAAGTTGTGGTCTTGGACAAAGGGCGTGGCGTAGGAGGGAGGATGTCCACCCGAACTATTAATGATGCCAAAGCCGATCATGGAGCTCAATATTTTTCAGTCAAATCGCTTGAATTTCAAGAACTTATCACTGAATTACAAGCTGAAAATATTGTAGCAGAATGGACAATTCCACAGCGAGCCAACGTGCGATATATAGGAGGGAAGGGCATGAATACAATTCCTAAAAAATTAGCCCAAAATCTGAATATTGTGGTAAATGAAAAGGTGATTTTTATTTCGGGAAATGAAGTGAAAACTGAAACTGGAAATACTTATCCCTTTGATAATCTGATTGTTACCATTCCAGTTCCACAGATTGTGGATTTACTAAATCAATCCCAAATCAAGATTTCCAGCCAAGACCAATCCGTTTTCGAAAGTATTCATTATATGCCTTGTATAGCCGTAATGGCAGTTTTGAATCAACCCACCGATATTTTGGGCGGAGGAATTATTTTGGAAAATCAATCCGTGGCTTGGATTGCCGATAATTTTCAGAAAGGTATTACTCAAATGCCAACAGCAACCCTTCACGCTTCTGCCGAATACAGTAACGAGCATTTTGATGATGATTTGCAAATTGTTGCGAAAGAAATGTTAGCTTCTGTAAATCAATACATTACATCAGAAAATATCCAATCTTTTCAAGTGCATCGTTGGAAATTTAGTAATGCCACAAAGCGGTACGAAAAGCCTTTTTATCATTTAGAAAATCAAAATATTTATGTGGGCGGAGATGGTTTTGGTATTGGTAATGTGGAGGGGGCTTTTTTGTCAGGGTATTATTTAGGCATGAATTTTTAACATTTTTTATAACTTAACTATGCAACCTTTTGCTTTACTTTAACATCTGATTGTTAATTACCTTCAACCATGTTATTAAAGCAAAATGGAAAACCTTATCTCAAACCCCAAAGAAAGAATTTTAGTAATTGATGGACTCCGTGGCTTCTCGTTGTTGGGTATCGTATTGGCACACGTAAGCGGTTGGTTTATTGCAGGTTCAGTGCCTGATGCGGTTTGGCAAAAATATCAAAATGATGTTGGAACTGCCATCTCCAATTATTTCGGGGGCATTTTTATTGACGGAAAATTCTACACGCTTTTCTCCTTTCTTTTTGGGCTAAGTTTTGCCCTTCAACTTTTCCAACGCAAAGATAAAGACCCTCATTTTATCCGCAGATTTATGTGGCGGTTAGTCATTTTATTTATCATTGGTTTCATCCATCACATTCACTGGAGAGGCGATATATTAGGAATTTATGCTGTTTTGGGATTTTTGATGATATTGTTCAGAAATGCGAGCGACAAAATCCTTTGGATTGGCATTCTATTTTTCCTCCTCAATACTCCCATCATTATCAAAGGAATTATGGATGGCAATAAACCCAAAGAAAAGCCTAAAACCGAAAAAGAACAAAAGATTGAAAGGGATAAATATGCCAAAGAAACGCTTGAATCGTACAATACTTTGAAAAGTGGAAGTTATTCCGCTGTGATAAAACAAAACTTTCGAGACTTCAAATCCAAGGCAGATTTTCAGTTTGAGTCTGGACGAATTTATATCACTTTGGGCTTCTTCTTGTTGGGGCTTTGGGTGGGCAGACGTAAGTTTTTTGATAATTTCGATGCCAATAAACCTTTCTTCAAAAAGGTAATGTGGTGGTGTTTAGGCACAAACGTATTGATTATTGGTTTTCTTTTGACCTTAATACTTGGAAAATATTGGGAGAAATTGGGGACTTGGGGAAATTTAATTGGTAATATCCTCTACAATATTCACAGCGTAACCATGACTGTTTTCTACATTACCTCAATATCGCTTTTACTCAACCTAAAAAGTATGGGATGGATATTAGATAAATTTTCGGCAGTGGGCAAAATGGGATTAACTAACTATCTGTTACAAACTATGATTGGCCTAACTCTGTTCTACGGAATTGGATTTGGACTGGCAGGCAATTTCAATGCGGGCTGGTGTTATTTAATCGGAATTGCGATATTTATTTTGCAAATAATTGCAAGTAAATGGTGGTTATCCAACTTTATTTATGGACCAATGGAATGGCTTTGGCGTTCGGCAACCTATCTAAAATGGCAACCCATCAAACGGAATTAACGGATAATTAATATTTAAACAACTCCAATTGGCATAAATAAATTTTCTTGCCTAATTTTACATCTATAAAACGGATAACCTAATAAAATGAGAGAAATACAATTTAGAGAAGCTCTTCGGGAAGCATTAAACGAAGAAATGCGTAGAGACGCATCGGTTTATTTGATGGGCGAAGAAGTTGCCGAATATAATGGTGCTTATAAAGTTTCACAAGGGATGTTGGACGAATTTGGTCCAGACCGTGTAATTGATACGCCTATTGCCGAATTAGGTTTTGCGGGTATTGCGGTGGGTTCGGCAGCCAATGGCTTGCGTCCAGTGGTTGAATTTATGACTTTCAACTTTTCGTTGGTAGCCATTGACCAGATTATCAATTCAGCTTCAAAAATGATGTCGATGTCGGGCGGACAGTATTCTTGTCCTATCGTTTTTCGTGGACCAACGGGTAATGCAGGACAATTATCGTCGCAACACTCTTCAAATTTTGAAAATTGGTTTGCTAATACGCCTGGTTTGAAAGTAGTTGTACCCTCAAACCCAGCCGATGCCAAAGGACTGTTGAAATCTGCCATTCGTGATAATGACCCCGTTATTTTCATGGAATCAGAATTGATGTATGGCGATAAAGGTCTCGTGCCAGATGGTGAATATTTGATACCAATCGGAAAAGCAAATATCGTGAAAGAAGGGACGGACGTTACAATTGTTACCTTCGGAAAAATGCTTTCACGAGTAGTAATGCCAGCCGTAGCAGAATTAGAGAAAATGGGCATCAATGCCGAAGTAATAGATTTAAGAACGGTGAAACCCATTGATTATGAGACAGTTTTGAATTCGGTAAAGAAAACAAACCGTTGCGTAGTAGTGGAAGAAGCTAACCCAATTGCAGCACTTTCTTCTGAAATTGTTTACAATATCCAACGTTGGGCTTTTGATTTTATGGATGCTCCCGTTATCCGTGTAAACTCAAAAGATTTACCATTGCCTTACGCTCAATCTTTGTTAGAAGCCATCCTTCCAAGCGTAGAACGGACGGTTGAGGCGGTCAAAGCGGTTTTGTATAAGTAGTTTCGTTCTTCGTTTCTTGATGCTCGAAGTTCGAGATTACATGAAAAAGCCTTCTGAAAATCAATTCAGAAGGCTTTTTCATGATGTGTTAATGACGTTTAGATTTTATGGCAAAACAGAAAGGGATTTTTTCACTTGTAAAGTTATAACTTGAAACCTGTGTAATCTACCTTTTGATGTGAATAGCTGTTTTTTGTATGTGAATAACTGTTTAAATGTAGGTAATTAACCCCAACAAGCGTTCAAAACGATTTTTTAGGTTAAAAATAAGCTTAAAAATTAATCGTCAATTGCTTTCCTTCCATTTCATCCGCAAACTCCAGATTGGATAGTGAAATCCCCAATAGTCTGACACCCTTCTCTACGGGTTGAATTTGGGATAATAATTCAAAAGATATTTTTTCAAAAAATGCCTTATCCATCACTGCCGAAAGTGCCGTTCTGCTTCGAGTAATTTGGTGAAAATCAGAGTATTTTACTTTTAAATTTATAGTACGCCCATAAGCATGGGTACGCTCACAATATCGCCAAACGTCTTCAATCAAGGGCGTTAATCCAGCCTCCAATTCTGCCCGTGTTTCTAAATCAGTATCAAAGGTATTTTCAGAACCTACCGATTTTCTGATACGGTCGGGGTTTACGGGTCGGTTATCAATGGCACGGGCGATGTTGTAATAATAGCTTCCTGCCTTGCCAAAGTGTTTTCTGAGAAAGGCTTCATCTTTTTGACGGAGGTCTAAACCATTGAAAATCTGCATTTTATTCATTTTCTCGGCAGTGACTTTACCAATTCCATGAAAACGATATACGTCCAATTCTTCCACAAATTTTTCGCCTTGATGGGGTTTTATCACAAATAATCCATCTGGTTTATTGTAGTCAGAAGCGATTTTTGCCAAGAATTTATTGTAAGAAACCCCCGCCGAGGCCGTGAGTTGGGTACGTTCTTTTATCTTGATTTTTATCTCTTTGGCAATCTCGGTGGCGGAGGAAATACCCTTCAAATTTTCGGTAACATCCAAATAGGCTTCGTCTAATGAAAGCGGTTCGATGAGCGGTGTATATTCGGCAAAAATCTCCCTAATTTGCTGAGAAACTGCTTTATAGCTCTCAAATCGAGGTTTTACGAAAATAAGATTTGGGCATTTGCGGGCTGCAATCACCGATGGCATAGCCGAACGAACGCCAAATTTACGTGCCTCATAACTGGCAGCCGCCACCACGCCACGCTCACGAGAGCCACCCACAGCTACGGGTTTTCCCCGCAAATCAGGATTGTCCCGTTGCTCTACGGAGGCATAAAATGCGTCCATGTCTATATGAATGATTTTTCGCAAGGGTTACAAATTTTCGCCTTAACTTTGCATAAAAATACGAACATAAAATGACTTTAATCGAAACCCTCGCCCAAGATTTTACGCCTGAATTTCAATTCCAAGCCTCACGCAGCGGAGGGGCAGGAGGACAGAACGTTAATAAGGTTTCTACCAAAGTTGAGTTGCGTTTTAATGTGCTGACTTCCAATTTGTTAGATGATGCTCAAAAGGCTTTGGTTCAAGAAAAATTAAAGAATCAAATTAATTCAGAAGGAGAACTAATCATTGTTTCGCAAGAAGAACGTACCCAATTACGTAATAAAAATACGGTCATCAAGAAATTCAAAGACCTGCTGAAAAAGGCTTTATTCATTCCCAAAAAACGCATAAAAGTAAAACCAACCATCGCCATGATTGCTAAAAGATTGGAATCTAAAAAGAAGATTTCAGAGAAAAAAGCGAATCGTGGGAAGGTTAATTTTTAGGGTAAACGGTTCAGGGTTAAAGGTGAACGGATTCCCAAAAATAGATTATTTCATCACAGTATAAGTATTTGATATTCATAAATTTAACTTGAAATTTATGTGAATATGTTCCTCGTGAACCGTTCACCCTTTACCGTTCACCGATAAAATGACTCCAAAACAACAAGGTTTTTTCTTTCCTGCCGAATGGCATCCACACGTGGCTACGTGGCTCACTTTTCCACATAATGACCACTCTTGGCAAGGCGATAAATTGGCGAAAATGTACCCCCAATATTTTCAATTTATCAAAGCCATTTCTAAAGGTGAAAAAGTATGTCTGAATGTAAATGATGATACACTTAAAGCCTTTATTTTGCATGAGTTACCACGATATGGAATTGATGAAAACCAAATAGAAATCTTAGTGAATCCTACCAATGATGCTTGGTGCAGAGACCACGGACCTGCTTTTTTGATTAATCCCGAAACCAAAAAACGGATGATTGTCAATTGGGGTTATAACGCTTGGGGAGGCAAATATCCACCCTTTGCAGATGATGATAATCTGCCTGTAAAAATTGCCCAATACCGTAATTTAGAATACGTTACACCTTCAATTATTATGGAAGGCGGTTCGGTAGATTTCAATGGAGCTGGGGCGGTTTTGACAAGTCGCTCGTGTTTGTTGAACCCAAACCGAAATCCACATTTGAATCAAGGACAAATTGAAGAATATCTGTATGATTATTATGGCGTTGAACAAGTTTTGTGGGTAAATGATGGCATCGTAGGCGAT
>JANPGQ010000188.1:0-4418 GCA_031423975.1 Cytophagales bacterium
CTCTTAATGCCATTGTAGGGCTTACTTACCTCATGCAACAAGAAGAAACGAGTGAGGTTATGACAGAAAATCTTAAAATTCTACAATTCTCTACAGACAACTTACATGTATTAATTAACGATATTTTAGATTTTAGTAAAATTGAGGCTGGCAAAGTAGAATTAGAAAAAATTCCTTTCGATTTCAAACAATTGATTTCAAATATCAAAAAATCTAATCAAGCAAAAGCGACTGAAAAAGGTATCAAAATTAAGTTGATGATTGATGATGACATTCCTGATATTGTTGTTGGAGATTCGCTTAGATTAGGGCAAATTATTTCAAACTTGGTATCTAATGCAGTGAAATTTACGAGTAATGGTAGCATCACCATTGAACTCTCATTTCTCAGAAAAATGGTTAATAAAGTTGTTATGGAAGTATCTGTAGCTGATACAGGTATAGGGATTCCACAAGAGAAACACGCCATGATTTTTGAGAAATTTACACAAGCAAATTCAGAAACTACTCGGCAGTTTGGCGGAACTGGATTAGGATTGGTAATAACTAAGAAATTATTAGAACTTCATAATAGCAATATTCAGCTGGAAAGTGAAGCCGGAAAAGGTTCTAAATTTTCCTTTGTAATTGAATTGGAAATTGGTACAATGGTAGCTAATAATAAAACCGATAATTCAAATATTATGCTAAACGAGCATAATTTAAAAGGCGTAAAAGTTTTATTAGTTGAAGATTATGCAATCAATATAAAAATAGCCACTAAATTTTTGGAAAGGTGGAAACTTGATGTAGAAGTAGCTGAAAATGGACAAATTGCAGTTGAAACATTTGAAGTTGGTAAATATGATATTATTCTAATGGATATTCAAATGCCAATTATGGACGGATATACTGCTACCGAACAAATCAGATTGATAGATACTAATATACCGATTATTGCCCTTACCGCTTCTGCAAATTTTAATAATCAAGACAAGGCTTTTGATGTAGGGATGAACGATTACGTTACTAAACCTTTTAACCCTAATGAATTGTTCCAAAAAATATCAAAATATACTCGTGATTTGCAAAGTTAATCCTTCGTTAATTTTTGTAATGTTGCTTTCAAATCTGGAATAGACTTTTCTAAATTTTTCTGGAAATCATTCCATTGCAATTGGATATTATCAAAGTCTGAACCTTGCTTTAATTTTGTCTCAAATTCTTTTATACTTTCTTCCAAATCAGTTAAACCAACCATTCCCAGCGTTGGTTTAAGTTTGTGTACGTGTTGTGCCAAAGTTTCCAAGTTTTTTTGGATAATTAGCTCATCAATAACTACAAAATCAGGTAAGACATCCTCCAAAAATGTTTGAATAATATCTGCAGCATATTCTTTATCATCTCCGTAAAGTTCATTCAAACGGTCTTGGTCAATTAACGAAATATTAATATTTTCATTAGTTTCTTCAACCTTTATTTGAGTATTTTTTACATATCTTTGGATAACACTTAGCAAATTGTTGGGAGCAAAAGGTTTGGTAATAAAATCATTCATTCCTGTTGATAATGCTTTGCTTTTTTGATCAAGCATTGCTGAGGCTGTGAGTGCTACAATTGGTGTATTTTGATTGGGGTTCTTAGTATTTCGAATAGTGATAGTTGCTTCGTAACCATCCATATTGGGCATTTGAATATCCATCAAAATAACATCAAATAGATGTTTTTGAGCTTGTTCAACCGCTTTTCTTCCATCTAATGCTATTGTAAAATCAATATTCCATTTTGTGAGCAGACTACTGATATATTTTTGATTCATGATATTATCTTCTGCTACTAATATCTTACAGCCCTCAACGTTACTGGGGGCTAAGTTAATTTCATTGATATTTTGAATAATCTCTGTATCAGATTTTTGGAAAGGCAGAGTAAATGTAAACGTTGTTCCGACTCCTTCTTCACTTTTTACAGTAATTGTACCGCCTTGCAATTCGACCAATTGTTTGGTTATTGCCAAACCAAGTCCTGTTCCTTTGTGCTTATGTCCTTGCGAATTTATTTGTTTAAATTTCTGAAAAATTAACTCTAATTTCTCTTGTGCTATGCCACTACCCGTATCTTCAATTCTGAATTCTATCCAAGAAATTCCTTCATTTTCTTTTTTTAATTTAACGCTAATATCAATTGAACCTTCTTCGGTAAACTTTTCGGAGTTACCAATAATATTTAATAGAGCCTGATTGAGAATTAAATCATCACCAATGTAAGTGCCGGTAATTCGAGCATCAATCATTAAATTTAACTCAATCGGACGACCTTCGAGTTTTATTTGGAATACTCGTTGATTTGTCCGTAATAAACCAACCAAATCAAATGGATGGTTTTGAACTTCAATCCGTCCTGCTTCAATTTTTGCCATATCAAGTAAATCAGAAATTAGGCTAAGCAAGAAGTCAGCCGATGTTTTTAGAATGTCTAAATATTCGTATTGTTGTGCGTTAGGACGAGTATCAAAAAGCAAGTGCGTCATACCTATGATAGCGTTCAGAGGGGTGCGAATTTCGTGGCTCATATTTGCCAAAAATTGCTTTTCTGCCTGACGAGCATCTTCCGCAATTTGTTTAGCGAGTTCTAATTCTTGTTCCAGCTCTTTTCGTTCAGTAATATCATAATGAATGCCCATTGAACCTACTAAAACACCGTTTTCATCTAAAATAGGAGCTCCACTTACGATAGTCCAAACCTTACTACCATCTTTTTTATTCAACCGCAATTCATAAGAAGAAGCTCGCCCTTTTCTACGTTCCTTGTGTTCATTATCAAGTGTTTTAACAAATTCTTCATCAATAAAAAGTTGTTGAGCATTATTCCCAATTAGTTCTTCCTCCGAATAACCCACCATTTCGCAGAAACGGTCATACGCACGAATAATTGTTTGATTTTCATCTACTTCCATCAATCCGAGTTCCATATTGTTCATGATACCTCGGTATTTTTCTTCGCTTTTTCTGATAATTTCTTGTGAGCGATGTTGCTTAGTAATATCAGTATATTCCCAAAGGTGTCCACGATATACTCCCTCTAAGAAGATAGGAATATAATCTCGTAAAAAAATCCGTCCATCTTTTAAAGTTAGCTTCTCTTCAACACAAATCTCTTGTTTGACTAATATGTCGTTTATTTTTGCTACAAACTCATCAGGGTTTTCAAATAGTGATTTTGACCACTCCGCCGATTGAGAACAATCCATACCAATTAATTCCTCGGGGTTTGCTGATAGATTGAAAATTTCACAAAATAATTGATTAACCAAAATTATCTTACGATTTTCATCCTCCACTAAAACCCCTTTTTGTAAATTTGTAATGAGAGTAGATAGTCTGGTTTGTGTAGTCCTCAACGAATCTTCTGTAATTTTTCGGTCAGAAATATCACGAGCAACCGCTACTAATTCAATGACTTCGTTATTGGCTTCGATTAATCTGACCGTTTGTCCAATCCACACAATTTCACCGCTTTTTGTAGTCACAGGAAACTCATTATAGGTACTTTCAAGCCTATTCTCCACCATTTGATAATAATATGTCATCAAATTTTGGCGATATTCAGGTAAAACAAATTCGATAAAATTTCTACCAATAATTTCACTTTCTGTGTATCCCAGTCGCTTTTCTACCACTGGATTAACAAAAGTAAAAACACCATCCACAGAAATTTTGTAAATAATATCTTGTACAGATTCTATAAGTTCCTGGTATCGTTGTTCAGTTTTTTGTAGTTCAGCAATACCTTTTGCTATCTTACTCTCAAGGTTTTCATTAAGATTTAGGAGTCTTTTGTTGGCTTCATACAATTCCAAAGCCTTTGTCTCCAAGATTTCCTCGGCTTGTTTTCGTGCTTTTTGTTCACGTTCAATACGGCGTCTGAGTAGTTCTATCTCTTCCATATTATTATTTTAAAATCACAAATTTAACGGAACTACCATCTTCATTAATATTTTCCTGAGTTATTGTAGCTTTTTCTCCATAGTGTACCAAACAGCCCTCGATGAGTCCGTAAGCTAAGTCCGCCATTTTACGAGAAGAACTATAATTCATTATTAAAGTATTTTCGTCTGGTCTCAAAATATCAAAATGTGGTAATTCTGCATCGGGATAGAGTTTCTTTACTTCAACGTGGATATAATCATGAATAAACCCTAAAAATGAAAATGCGTCAGGAGCTTTTTCTATGAAATGATGATACGTTTTTGTGAATGTTTTGAACAAATATCCTCCAAAAGCCCTTAGTAAATCTGGCACTGGAATACTGGTTTGATGACTTAAATTTACAACTAAATTTACCATTTCTGTATAATCATAAGTTCCAACGGAGGTATAAATACCTCCCGACTCTAACTCAGTAGTGTTGAGTAGGTTATCAACCATTTGATAGTCAAA
>JANPGQ010000189.1:0-4728 GCA_031423975.1 Cytophagales bacterium
TTGCTTTCCGTTTTCTAAATTCAACGTTATTTTTTTAAATAATGGTGTACCTAAAACGTACTGGTCAGTGGCGGGACAAACGGGATAAAAACCCATTGCCGAAAACACGTACCAAGCCGAAGTCTGCCCGTTATCTTCATCTCCACAATAGCCGTCTGGCGTAGGTTTGTAAAGTCTTTCCATTGCCTCACGTATCCAATATTGAGTTTTCCACGGCTCGCCAGCATAATTGTACAAATAAATCATGTGTTGAATAGGCTGATTTCCGTGGGCGTATTGTCCCATATTAGCAATTTGCATTTCTCTGATTTCGTGTATTGTACCGCCATAATAAGAATCATCAAAAACAGGAGGCATAATAAACACAGAATCTAACATTGAAACGAATTTTTTGTGTCCGCCCATCAAGTTTGCCAAACCTTCTACATCATGAAAAACCGACCAAGTATAATGCCAACTATTGCCCTCGGTGAACGCATCGCCCCATTTGAAAGGATTGAAAGGCGATTGGAATTTACCGTCTTGATTCTTTCCACGCATCAATTTAGTTTCGGGGTCGAAAAGATTTTTATAGTTCAAACTTCTTTTGGTGTATAAATCAATCTCATCTTGGGGCTTGTTCAAGGCTTTTGCCAAACGAGAAATCGTAAAATCATCGTAGGCATATTCCAAGGTTCGGGCAGCATTTTCGTTGATTTTAACGTCGTAAGGCACATATCCCAATTCGTTATAATATTTCACGCCCGTGCGTCCCGTGCCTTGCGGACCTTCTGCATTGGCTCCGTGTTTTAGGGCTTCGTAAAGCGTATTGATGTCATAGCCACGTCCGCCTTTTATATACGCATCCACCACTACAGAAGCAGAATTATTGCCCACCATTACATCTCTATACCCTGGGCTACTCCATTCGGGCAACCAGCCACCTTCTTTATAATCATTGACCAAACCTTCCTGCATTTCTTTGTTGATGGACGGATAAACCATGTTCAAAAACGGAAATAAGGCACGAAAAGTATCCCAAAAACCAGTGCCACCAAACATATATCCCGGTAAAACCTTGCCTGTATAAGGGCTGTAATGCACAATTGTTCCCGAAGCATCTTTTTCGTATAATTTCATCGGAAAAAATAAGGTGCGGTACATCGTTGAATAAAAAGTACGAATCTGGTCGATTGTTCCCCCTTCCACTTGAATTCTACTCAATGTTTTGTTCCAAGTGTCTTTAGCTTTTTGCTTGACGGTTTCAAAATTATCATTGCCAATTTCTTTCAAATTCAATTCTGCTTGCTCAAAACTGATGAACGAAGAGGCTACTCGTGCATTCACTTTTTCACCCGATTTATTGATTTTGAAATTAATTAAAGCTCCTGCATGATTTGCCGTAATTTCATCTGATTTTACGAATAAGCTATCTTTCCAGCCTTTTGATGCCGTGAAAGGTCTATCGAAAATGATAACAAAATAGTTTTTGAAGTCCTTCGGAACTCCCCCACTATTACGGGTACTGTAACCAATAATTTTATTCTGAGAAGGAATAATTTTGATATAAGAACCTCGGTTGAAGGCATCAATAGCCACAAAAGCACTATCCGTTTTTGGAAAAGTAAACCTAAACGAAGCCGCTCTTTCAGTGGAAGTTATTTCGGTAGTGAGGTTATGGTCGGCTAAATAAACGCTGTAATAATAAGGTTTTGCCGTTTCGGATTTGTGGGTAAACCAACTGGCTCTTTGGTCTTCTTTAAAAACGCCTTTGCCTGTCATGGGCATAATAGAAAATTGTCCATAATCATTCATCCACGGCGATGGTTGATGGGTTTGTTTGAATCCACGAATCTTCAGGGCATCGTAAGTATATTGCCAACCGTCGCCCATTTTGCCCGTTTGAGGAGTCCAACAATTCATACCCCAAGGCACCGCAATAGACGGATAAGTATTACCATTGCTCAATTCCATACTACTATACGTTCCCATTAAAGGATTTATCCATTCTACTAAATCGGTAGGTTTTTCAACGTATTGGCTATACGAGAACGGGCTAATTAAACTCAAAAGGCAAATTAAAATGATACAATTTTTCATATTTTTTGAGGGTTTTTAAAATACAAAATGTTGCCTTTCCAACTGGAGAGGCAACATCAAAAATTCAATCTTTTCTATTTTTTTAGTTTTTCTTCCAATACTTTCATAAAGTACCCTCCTACTACGCTTCGAGCTTGGAATCCTACCATTTTACCAGTGGTTGTCTCGTGCCAATCGCTAATGGGTACTCGTGAGCTTGTTTGTGTTGCGTACTTATACATAGGGTCCGCAAGGGCGTGAAAATCTGCCGAATTATTTGTCAAAACTGATGTCCAAATCACCCAATCAGACTTGGTATAGGTCTTTCTGCTATCCAAAGGTAAGCCAAATTCTTTTTGTTTGGTCAAGTAATATTTTACCTCTTTTTGATAAACCGATTGTGGAAATAAATTCATTCTTAGTAATTTATCCCACACCATATTATATTTCTGGCTCCACGTATTTTTATCATTGAAAGTTAATGAATAATGGTCGCCATCGGCTGCCATTTCCATCCATTTTTTTACCATATCTTTCGTCAAAACTCGGTATTTGTTTGCCGTTTCTTGCTCCCCTAATTGTTCTGCCATCTGCACGTATCCGCCCAAAGCCACAATGGCTTTAATGGATAAATTGGCGTTGCGGGCAAGGTGTCCCGCAAAATCATCAGTGCATAATTGTAAACTTGGGTCAAGTCCTTCCTTGCTTAAATAATCCGCCCAAATTGATATGGTTTTCCAGTGTTTTTTGGCATAATTGGCATTGCCTTCTACCTTTGTAATGGCGGCTACCAAAGCAATCATATTTCCACATTCTTCCACGGGCATATCTTCGCCGTAAGTTTGTCCATTGGCAAGTGGATATGTCCCCAAATCGTGAGCAGCGAAGGGTTTAGCCCACTTTCCACTTTCGCTGTAATAAAAAATCCCGTTCAACATCCCCTTCAATAAATCAGGATTATAGACTAAAAATAAGGGAGCAGACGGGTACGTTACATCCACTGTATTGATAGAACCATTGCTAAAATTTTCTTTGGATAAAAACAAAATTTCTCCTTCTGGACTCTTGACTAATTTGTGAGCAGCAATGGCTTGACGATAACCCAATTCACAAAGTTTGGCGTATTTTTCTCCACCTGCTTTCAAGGCATCATTATAAATCATGCGGTTAATTGCCTCACATTTTTTGATAATGATGGGATATTCTTTTACGGCCAAAGATAATTGTTGTTCGATAGTTGAGCCATTTTCTTTCCACCAAGGCAATAAGTTTTTGCCAAAATATTGAATCGAAAACAAATCGTCATATCCCAACATAATCACTTGATTTTTGGCAGTATTACTCACTTTTCCTAAATCTACTCTGGTATTCAGTATCAAACTTTTACCTTCCGAAATGTTGTTTCCTACTCCAATAAATGGATTTTTACTATCTTCCGCAGAAATAGATTGTTTGACATTTGTCCCCGCTGGCGTTGCCACGTACATATAGCCCCAATCAATTCGTAGGTCATCACCTTTCTTTTTTAAAACGGCTTGTTCGGTAGTTCCTGCTTTCAAAATAGACAGATTTTTACTTAGGTATTTCTCTGCCTTAACTGGTTGGTTGGGAGTATTAGTAGCAATATCCGTTGAAGTACCAATATACAAAGCAACCTGATGCGAAACGCCATCATTTGATTTCACCGAAGCATTGATGTATGAAATGGGTCGTGCCAAAATAGACAAATCATTAATTAACAATGGAGAGGTAAAAGTCAGGTTGAGGTTGACTTTGCCACACGTAAATTCATAGATAGTTTGAGTAGCGTTCAATTTCACACTTTTTTGTATGGCAATTAGCATATTTGGGTCTGGAACGGGATTGTTTTTCTCCACAATTCCAACGTCCACCAAAGCACCTCCACCCGTGTTGAGTACGTGAATCGCAAAGACATTTTTACCGTTCTTCAACTTACTTTTCATCTCGTTGGTCATGGGTAAAAATAGATACTTGCCGGCACAACATTCGGCACTATAAATTAAATCACCGTTGAGATATACTTTGACAATATCATCGTATTGCAATTTCAAAATTGGCTCGTTTAAATTAGTATTTTCGAGGGTAAATTCTCTACGCATCCAAATATCTCTGCTCGACCATAACGTTTTTGATACTCCTCCAATATTACCGAAAGGCGCTACGCCATTTTTCCATTCATTGTCTTTAAATTCGGGTTTCATCCAATCGCTTGAGGGGGAAGTTTCGGTATATTTTGCAGAATAATTTTCTACATCTCCTGCTGGCAAAATATCTTTGTAGGTAATGCCTTTATTTCCCATAAAACGATACATTTTATCATCTACCTTCAACATTCCCATCATGGATTGGTCGGTACCCGTCCAATGCTTGGTGGGTGAGTCGGTCAATTTATCGGTAGTTGACCATATACTAAAATAGGGGTCGTGGGTGATAAGAGGAAACGCAGGAGCTTTAGTACTTTGCCCAAAAATTACAGTAACATTAAGGAAAATTAGAGCAATAAAAATAAGTTTTTTCATGTTTTTTTGAAAGGAATTGAAAGGGTTGTAATGTTTTAACAGAATTATAAAATCCGCATCCGTGGCTGGTGTCCCCACCAGTCCACACGAGCGAAAGCAAATTGGACTCTGAGCTTACGCCAGTGTGGAC
>JANPGQ010000190.1:0-2136 GCA_031423975.1 Cytophagales bacterium
ATAGAACAAACGCTCTCAAAAAATATCAAATCTTTAGAAAGTGCTGTCTTTTTCTTTCAAAATTATTTGAAAGATTTTTGGAAGGTAATTGAGGATGTTACTCGTGAATTTGTTGTGTTCAGTAGTCCAAATCATAACTCATTCGCTGGTATTAATCATCACGGTACAGCCTATTTCAATACTGAAAACAGATTTGTCTCTCCTATATTCTTCATAGACGATATTGCCCATCAATGTGGTCATGTCATTTTCAACGTTTTAACATTACAAACCGCTGATTTTTTAAAAATTCCCAAACATACATTACTGCGAAAATTCACAAATGAAATTGATGAAAATAGAGAAGTCTATGGTGCATTTCATGGATTATATACCTACACAACTACTGTCATTTCGTTGAGTAAAGCAATAGACGAAAAAGAGATATTTGAGGAGGAACTTGTTGTGGAGATAAAAGCAAGACTTGGTTTCTATATGCAAAAGTTTCAAACTGATTTAAAAACCATGAAAAATGAGGATATTCTAACAGACTTAGGAATGAAATATTATGATACCTTCTCAGAGGCGTATGAAAGTGTGAAAGAAAATCATAATTCAAAATTCAATCATTTCAACTATAATAATCAACCCTACGTTTTTGACTTTGAAATCTTTAAACAAGAAAATAATATTCAACTAACTCACACATGAACAAATACATCCTTATCATCTTATTGTCTTTTTTATATTTAGGGCGAATAAATGCCCAAAATAAAAATACGGCTGATACAAATTTTCTTTTTAAAAACTATCACCAATCAGCCGTAGTATGGCAAAAAGTCGTTCAGGCTTACGGTGGGAAAGAATTATTGGCTAAAAATCTTCGCTTTGAAAGCAAGGGCGTAATTCAGTATATGGGTCATTATGATACGCCCGAGAAAACACTTCCCATGAATGTTGAAGATGAATTTCAATTTTTAGAAGATAAGCAATCCATCTATACTCGTTCAAATACAGAATTTAGAGGAAGAAAAAGTGCTAACAGTACCCTCATTAGTAAGGATTCCCTTTTCACTTTTGAAAACAGTAAACTGTATTCAAAAGGATTAACTGATAAAAATAATTTATTGAGTAGTACCCTAAAATCAGCTCCTTCAAAATTAATCCTTTTTGTGAATGATAACTTGCTCAATCTTAGGTTGTTGCAGGAAAGTAAGAAAACGTTTGTATTCTCGTTTGTGCTAAATAATAGTAATATCTGCCTGTATATCAACAAGAAGACCTTTTTATTAGAAAGACTTGAATATATACGATACGATAATCTGCTTGGAGAAATTGTAAGGAATGTTTTTTATGGAAATTATCAATCCAATCAAGGGTTAATATTACCTACTATTCGTACAGATTATGAAGGAGGACGTTTAGAAAGAAACTACACGTTTAGTAATTATCAATTGGATATTCAAGCAGATACCAGTAAGTTTATACTACCCCTCAATTTGAAGAAAACACTTCTTCCTGTAACCTCAAAACCGAGCAAATTAGCTTTTGAAAAATTAACGGATAAAATTCATTTAATAAAATTCCTAACGGCTGATAATAAATCATTGGTTGTGGATATGGGAGAATCTATTGCCATTTTTGAAAGTTTTGCGGATGTCAATTTGAATAATCAAATGCTTGATAGTGTTTCTAAATTATATCCCAATAAACCTATTAAAACACTTTTTGTAACGCATCATCACCCAGACCATGCGGGCGGAATTAAGGCTTTTGCAGATAAAAATATTACTGTTGTGACAACCAAAAGTAATCCTGTTTATTTTCAGAAACTTCTCAATGCAAGTCATTTTTCAAAAGGAGTTTACACAGAAAGTAATTCTGTAAAGTATGATTTGGTTGATAGTGAATCAGAAAAGACTTTTGAAAACGATAATTATAAGGTTGTAGCCTACGAAATAGGAAAAAATACTGACCATACACAAGAGCATCTGATGTTTTATTTTCCCAAAGATAAAATTTTATGGACTGGTGACTTACTTTATTTCCCTGATAATGGCAAAATTTATCCCGCTGGAAGTCGAGGAAAAGCAATTAACGATTTGATTATTTCTAAGAAATTAGTCATTGATAAAATCTATACTGCATGGCCCCTCA
>JANPGQ010000191.1:0-7537 GCA_031423975.1 Cytophagales bacterium
TTGACCTTTAATTTTGTATGTTCCATCCGCTTGTGGCGTGGCAGTTGTTACCACGTCCGACAATGAACTTCCCGCTTGTGGTTCTGTCAAACACATCGAACCCGTCCAAGTTCCATCCACCATTTTAGTAGCAAATTTCTCCTTCAATTCCTCCGAACCAAACGATAAAATCAAGTGAGCCGAACCCGCCGTTAAGCCCGTAAACATTACAAAAGCATTATTTGCCGAACCACGAATCATTTCTGCCGCCGCTCCTACAAGCGTTGGCAATTGTTGGCCGCCGTGTTCCATTTTAAACATTGAGCCAATCATTCCTGCTTCTCCCATCGCTTTCACATAATCCCCCACTGCAGGATGAACTTTCACTTGTCCGTTCACTAATTCAGGCTGATTTCTATCGGCAGAAACGTAAGCTGGACGTAATATTTTTTCAGCAATTTCCTCATTGGCATCCAACACCATGTCGAACATATCGGGCGTATAGTCTTGGAAATAAGGGTACTTAGTCAATTCTCCTACATTGAGAACTTCCTTTAACATAAAGTCGAGGTTACGACGTGAATATTGTTGTGCCATTGCTTGAATAGATTTGTGATACTTACTTACAATTTTTAGTAAAAATAGTTACAAAAAAAATAGTATGCAAGCATAACAAATTTATTTTTTGGGCGTAAAAAAACGTTGCCTTTTTGGGGCAACGTTTTTTTACTCTGTGAATAAAAATCAAGGTAAATTATTCGAAGAAATATTTTACTATTACTAATCCAATTAATGACAATTTCGCCTTTGTTGGTGTTTTCACCAACAACTCGGACGGTAGTTTGTTAATAAAAACACCAACAAAAGTAAAAAAGGCGAAAACAAAAAACCAAACCGTCATAAAAGACAAAAGGAGACGTTAAAAACGTCCCCCTGTGCAAATTAATAGTTCTACACCTATTATCTTTAAATATTTACTATTTATATCTTTTGGCTGGCTTTAAAAACATGGGGCAACAAGGGTTGCCCCTGTTTCCTAAATACCTAACCACTAATTTCAAATGAGTTTGCTATTTATAGCAAGATTTTCAATTAAGCTATTTCGGCACATTCCATGTAATTTCTGGTCTTTTCAAGAAAGTCTTTTTTCTTTCTTCTCGAAACTGAAATCTTTTTACCGTCTTTCAGTTGTACAAACATTTCTTCTTTAACGTCGAACTGAATAAGATAGTTCAAGTTGATGGCAAATGATTTGTGAACCCTGACGAACAATTCTGCATCTAATTTAGCTAAAAAATCTTTCATTGTACGTGAAACTAACAACTTTTTTCCATTATTGAAGTAAAACATGGTATAATTGCTGATTGCTTCGAGGTGGCTGATGTCTTTCCATGCCACTGTCATCGTTTTTTTGCAAGATATTGGCAACGAGATGCTACGTTCTTTTAATGAGATTGCTTCTTTGCCAAAAGGTTTAAATTCACTCCTAAAATTTAGAGCCGAAAACGACCCCACGTTTGTTAGTGCTGTTACCATGATAGTTCTTTAGTTTAGTTTATTCCATAAATCGTATCTACCAGGTGGTTAGTATGTGATGCAAAGTTGCAAGGATTATATTTACCTGTCAATCACATGATGATATGATATTGTTAAACTATACTTTCATGGATTGCCTTCGCAACGGCTTCTGTTTGCGAATGTACGTGCAACTTATCATATATTTTTTTAATGTGAGTTCGCACAGTATCAATGCTAATGCCACATTTATCGGCAATCATTTTATAACTATTACCTTTTACTAACAAATTCAAAATTTCAGTTTCACGTTCGGTTAATTTATAAGAAACGTTATCTGCTGCTCTTTGCTGAGGTGGTAACATTTGTAATACCTTACGTGCTACGCTTGAAGTCATAGGAGCTCCACCGTGATAAGCATCAATAATTGACTCCAAAAGTTTGGCGGGTGGTGTTCTTTTTAATAGATAACCTACTGCCCCTGAACAAATTGCCTCAAAAATATTTTCATTATCTTCAAAAACCGTAAACATCAAAACGTTAGTTTGCGGTGCAACTTTCTTGATGGCTTTCAAACCCTTCAACCCGTTTACTACTGGCATATCAATGTCCATCAGCACAACGTCTGGACGCAGGTCTAATACTTGGTCTGCCACTCGCTCACAATTTACAAAAGTACCAACCAATTCAAAACCCATTGAGCCACGTAATAATACAGATAGGCTTTCCCGTAAATCTGGATTGTCTTCATATACTACTATTCTTATTGCGGAAGGGTTCATGTTGGCGAGCAAAGCGTTTTGTGTTTTGTATTACAATATTACATTATTAATTTATCAATTGGTATCACATGATTGGGTGATATTGCTAACCTCAAACGAGTAAAGAATATTATTTATTTCGTAAATTTGAGTTGAAAATACAACAATGAACTTTTTCTTTAAGTTCGTATCTTTCATAATCAATAGCTTTTTAGCTAAAATTTAAAATCCATTAATCGTGAAAAAATATTACGTTTACCTAATTCTCTTTTTTACTTCAACTATTTTAATGTCTTGCGGAGATAAAAAACAAGAATCTCAAACCGAGACTATTGCTTCTGCTGACTCGTCTGTAAAAAATACTTCCATTGAAGGATACAGTGTCATGTTTAAAAACATTCTCAAATCTGATGTAGGAATGGCTCGTGGTGTGAGTATTGGTGATAAAATAGAGACTATTCAAGAGACAGTCCTTCCATCCGAAACACAGCCCGAAAATGGTAAAAGCTTCACTGCCTATTTTGATGGTTCTGACCTAAATTTTGCGGATATTCTTTATGTAAAAGATGCAGAAAATAAAGTAGGAGCAATTTCGATTGATATTTTTATTGAAAACAAAGTTGAAGTGGATAGTTTGATGAATGAATTTGTGGGATATTTCGATAATAAATATGGAAAAGGGAAAGGCATTTCCAAAATGATGACTTGGCAAATGCCCGATGGCAATAATTTAGTAGTACAAAATGTGAGTACTGAAAAAGACCCTGGCTTAAAGATTATTTTTGCTAAGAGTGGGGATAAGTTATTGCAATAAAATAAAATAAAACATATATGCTTACCTGCCAAAAATCACTTTTCAACCTCGATGAAGGTGTTCATTATATTTCTTGTGCCACCATGTCCCCTAATCTCAAATCAGTAGAACAGGCTGGTATTGAAGGAATTATGCGTAAATCAAAGCCTCATTTGATTACACAAGAAACCTTTTTTGAGACTACTGGACCAGTTAAGAATTTATTTGCCCAACTGATCAATTGTCCCGACCCAGAACGCATTGCTTTAATTCCATCTACATCTTATGGGATGGCAATTGTGGCTCGTAATCTTGGCTTTAAACCGAACCTTCGGGCAGGACAAGAGATTTTGATGGTTCACGAAGAATTCCCTTCGGATGTGTATGCTTGGGAAGGTGTATGTATGGATAAAGGGCTTTTGACAAAAACCATTATGCCTCCGCCGACACTCGAAAATAGAGGAAAAATTTGGAATGAAACCTTGATAAATTATATTAATGCCAATACCTGTATGGTGGTGATTTCGCCAACGCATTGGGCAGATGGCACACGGTTTGATTTAGAGGCAATTGGTCGTCAATGTAGGTTATACGGAGCATTATTTGTCATTGATGGTGCTCAATCTGTGGGGGCATTACCCCTTGACATTCAGCAAATTAGACCCGATGCACTCATTAATGTAGGTTATAAATGGTTGTTGGGACCTTATTCTTCGGGCTTGGCTTATTTTGGTGAATATTTTGATACGGGTTCACCCATTGAACGCAATTGGATAAACCGTGTGGGGTCGGAAGAATTCAAGAATTTGGTGAATTATCAAGACCATTATCGTCCCAAAGCAGACCGCTATAATGTGGGTGAAAGAAGTAATTTTATCCTAAATCCAATGATGGCGGCGGCTCTTACACAATTATTAGCTTGGGGCATTGACAACATCCAAAATTACTGTAAAAATCTATTAGAAGAGCCTTTAAAAATACTTCAAAACAAAGGATTTTGGGTTGAAGGTGAAGCGTTTAGAACCAATCATTTAGTGGGATTGCGTCTTCCTGTTGGGGCAGATGTGAGTAAAATTCAAGCTGAAATGAAGAAGCGAAATGTAGTAATTTCATACCGAGGTGAAGCTATCAGAATTTCACCGAATGTTTATAATGACACCGCTGATATTGATATAATGGTAGAGGGACTTTTGGCGGGAATAGAATCATAAGTTTTAAGTTGGATGTCACGAAATATACGATTTTTATGACATCCAACTTATCCCATTTTCAAATTAAAGCCTCGAACAAAATCTCCACAGCGTGCTTGGCAGTTCGTCCAGTTCCATCATGAATTTGATGACGGCAACTTGTACCAGATGCGGCAATAATTACGTCCTCCGCTTGCTGGCGAATCGTAGGAAAAAGCACTAATTCTCCAATCTGATTTGAGAGGTCGAAATGTTCCTTTTCATAACCAAAAGAACCTGCCATTCCACAACATCCACTTGGAATCAATTGCACTTCGTAATTTTCTGGTAATGAGAGAGTTTTCTTGGCATTTACGATATTTGTTAAGGCTTTTTGCTGACAATGACCGTGCAACTTTACTAATCTTTTTTCACTCGTAAAAACACTTTTTGAAATACGTTTTGCTTCAATTTCTTTGGCTAAAAACTCCTCAATCGTCAAGACATTTTCGCTTAATTTTAGGGCATCTTTTGCTAAATTTTCATCCACCAAATCAGGATATTCATCACGGAAAGTAAGAATGGCAGAAGGTTCAATTCCTACCAATGGAATTTCAGCAGAAATCAAATCTTTCAACATCGAAACATTCTGATTTGCCAATTTCTTAGCATCATCCAGAAGCCCTTTCGATAACTGCGGACGACCAGATTCTACGTGATTTGGCACAATTACTTCATAACCCAAACGATTCAATAATTTAACCGTAGTGATACCAATCTCAACATCGTTATAATTAGTAAATTCATCAACGAAAAGATAGACGGCTTTCGAGTTGTGAGTGGTGAGTTGTGCGGGGTGCGTAACCTGGTGAGTTGTGTTTGACTCAGTATGTTTCCACCAATTTTTAAACGTTTTACTTGCCAAATGCGGCATTGTTCTGTCAGGATGAAAACCAACTACCGTGTTAGCAATTTTACGTAAAATTGGCGTATCAAAAATAAAATTGTAAGCCCACGGCACATAAGAAGCAACTTTTGATAACGTTGAAAAATTTCCTACCAAACGACTCCGCAAAGGCACACCGTTTTCTTTATAATATTGGTGCATAAATTCCATCTTCAACTTTGCCACATCTACATTAGACGGACAGTCAGATTTACAGCCTTTACAAGCCAAACACAAATCCATGACTTCTTTAATCTCCTTGTGGTCGAAACGGTTTTCTTTTTCGGAATGAGTCAAAAATTCTCTTAAAATATTCGCTCTTGCACGTGTAGTTTCCTTTTCGTTACGAGTAGCCATGTAAGATGGACACATTGTTCCACCCGAAAGATGGGTTTTCCGACAATCACCCGAACCGTTGCATTGTTCGGCGTGTTGCAAAATATCTTGGTCGGTGAAACGAAAAGTCGTTTTGAACTCAGGTGTTTGTTGCCCAGGAGTATATCGCAAAAACGTATCCATCGGAGGTGTATCTACCACCTTATTTGGGTTAAAGACATTATACGGGTCCCAAATCCGCTTCACATCCTTCATCAAAGCATAATTGTGTTCGCCCACCATTTGTTTGATAAATTCGCCCCGCAAACGACCATCGCCGTGTTCGCCCGAAAGCGAACCTTTATATTTTTTTACCAACGTAGCAATTTCCTCCGCTATCAATCTAAATTGTTTATTTCCTTCAACCGTTTTTAAATTAATAATGGGTCGTAAATGAATCTCACCCGAACCAGCATGAGCATAATGCACACAGTAGAGGTTATTTTTATCTAATATATCATTAAAATCACGAATAAAATCAGGTAAATCATTGACATCCACGGCAGTATCTTCAATCACGGCAACCGCTTTTTCATCGCCAGGAAGATTTGACAGTAAGCCTAATCCAGCTTTGCGCAAATCCCAAACTTTTTTAGTATCTGCCCCATAAACTATAGGAAAATGATAACCCAAGCCAGCCGCCCTCATTTCGGCTTCCATATTCTTGGCTTTTTGTTCAATTTCAGGAAGAGAATTTCCACGAAGTTCAACTACTAAAATTGCCCCAGGGTCGCCCTGCACAAAGAAACGGTTTTGGCTGTGTTCTTTATTGGCTTTGGTACATTCCAAAATATAATGATCCATCAATTCAGAAGCAGAGGGATTATATTTTAGGGCAATTAAATTAGCTCTCAAAGATTCATCTACGGTATTAAAATGCCCACAAACCAAACCAATTTCAGAAGGTGGCATATCATTTACGTGAAGTTTTATTTCGGTCAAAAAGCAAAGCGTGCCTTCCGAACCTGCAATCAGTTCACAAAAATTAAATGGTTTCCCTCCTTCAGTAAATGGTTCACAGTTCAAGAGCATATCCAAGGCATAACCTGTATTTCGTCTTTCGATAGTAGGTTTTGGAAATTCTTTACGAATTTCTTCTTGATTAAAATTATCTGAAAGAATAGTATTCGTTTCTCGATAAATCTTTTCAAATAAAGAAGCCGAACCATTTTTTTGATTGGCAATATCAATCATGTATTTGAAACCTTTATTATCTGAACTTTTGAACTCAACTTCAGACCCATCTGAAAGAATGCCCTTCACCTCCATCAAATGTTCACGAGTAGAACCATACACCACCGAATTTGAGCCACAAGAATTATTTCCAACCATTCCACCAATCATTGCCCGATTGGCAGTAGAAGTTTCTGGTCCGAAGAAAAGTCCATGTTTTTTCAGTTCCATGTTCAATACATCACGTACTACGCCAGGCTGAACCCTCACCCAACGTTCTTCTTTATTTACTTCTAAAATTTGCGTAAAGTTTTTAGAGACGTCCACCACAATTCCATTTCCCACAACCTGCCCAGCCAACGAAGTTCCAGCCGTTCTTGGGATAATGGAAGTACGATTTTCACGAGCAAAATTTATAAGGATTTTAATATCCTCAATAGTTTTAGGAATTGCCACCGCAGTAGGCATTTCACGATATGCAGAAGCATCTGTTGCGTACAGTGTCCGCATAACGGTATCGTAGTGAAGTTCTCCGTCCAATTTAGTGGCAAGATTTGCAAGTAAGTGAGTATGCGTCATTTTTGTATTTTACTAAGAATTATATTGTTTTTCTAAGTTCTATTTTCAGACTTCAAATTTACTACTAAATTCAATTTGAATTAGCCTAAAATATTTTTAAAACGTAACTATATTAAAATAGTACAAGAAATGAAAGTTAATTGTTTAGAATAATTTTAACATAAATTAACAAAAACCCCCTTGAAGGGGTTTTTTACAAACCTTTGCAAACTTTTGCAAATACTGTTCTAATGTGTGCTAAATATTG
>JANPGQ010000192.1:0-16833 GCA_031423975.1 Cytophagales bacterium
ACTTTTGCTTCAAGTAATTCAGCTTTCTGAGCAATTTTAGCTTTCAAAGCCACCGCATTTTGCCCCCAAGAAATGGTTGAGAGCAAGATTAATAAACTTGTTGATGTAATAATTTTTTGCATAATGATTATGTAATTTTTAGAAAGATGAATGATTACCTTAAATTACAAAAAAATAGCCACCTAACAAGTTAGATGGCTATTTTTAAGTTTTGTAAGTTGTTCTATATCTCCACCAACATAGCTCCATAAGAATATCCACCACCAAAAACCGTTACAATAATCTTATCTCCTTTCACAAATTTATCTTTATTTTCGTCCAAAACAATGGCACAACCCGCACAACCTGTATTGCCTAAATACTGAATATTAGACAGCATTACTTCATCGGAAACACCCAACGTTCCTGCTACATTTTTAGAGATTCTTAGATTAGCCTGATGTGGTGCAATGTATTTTATATCGCTGATTGTCAGATTATTACGTTCCAAAATTTGCAAACTTGCTTTTGGCATATAAGTACAAGCATTAATAAAAACGTCTTTTCCATAAGGCATCACGATTCCTTTTTGAAGAGGTTTCAGCGTTACACTTTCAGAGGCTTTTCCAACGTTGGCAGCCCCAGCGGTCAATACGTCTTTTATTTCCCAATCAGATTCAGAAATTCTTTCTTTTGAGATAGACAAAGCCACTGCACCGTCTCCCCAAAGATGTCCCGCTTTGGTATCATCCTCATTATTGTAGGCGGTATTGTGTTCAGAAGCAATCAATAGGGCTTTTGTGGCTTTACCCAAGGCAAAATATCCTTGAATAATCTCAACGGCATTCAATAAAGAAGAACACGCCGACGAAATCGTTACGACAGGAATTTCACTGACATTGATATGATGCTGAATGGCATGAGCGAGCGTAAATATACAGTCGTGGGGCGTATAGGTTGCACCCACAATAAGGTCAATTTCAGAAATGTTGTAGGGAAGATTAGCACTCAATTTATCAACCGCTTGAATTGCCATTGTATGCGTATTTTCATCGGCTGATGCCTTTCTGCGTTCACGAATTCCTGTTCGTTCAGTAATCCAATCGTCAGTTAGTCCATTCAGTTCTTCAAAATAGGCATTCGTAATAATTTGCTCGGGCAAAAAGCTGGCAATCGTATTTATAAACATTATATTTCTGGTTCTGTGTTTATTTTTTAGAGACTAAGTACCCATGATTTCTTTTCAAAGGTCTGTCTCTCAAAATGGGTACAAAGAAACTCAATGTTTATAGACATAACAAATGATTATTAAAAATACACCATTTATACTTGATATATTTATATAATATTTTGTACTATTTCCATGTTTTTTGCATAAAACTTATAAATGTCAGGAAAAACAGCCTAAATGAAATTCCGTAACAAATCCCTACAAATTATTTAAGTCCCAAAATAATAAATTCCAAGTCTAAAATCTGTTGCAAGAGAGGTACTTCCTCATCATTCTCAATCACAAAATCAGCAATTTTCAGCCTTTCTTCATCAGAAATTTGTCGGGCAATAATGTCTTTGATTTCCTTTTCTGAACGATTATCTCTTTTTTGCACTCGCTTGATTCTGAGGCCGATTGGAGCATTTACTACGATTACTTTATCAAAATGATTACCCTCGCCAGCCGCTTTCATGATGGCGGCTTCGTATAATAAAAAGGGAACTTTTGAATGTTGCTGAATCCATTGCTCAGAATCATCCCGCACACGAGGATGTACGATGGCGTTGAGTTGTTTTAATAACACTGGATTATTAAAAACCTGCGATGCCACCCACGCCCGATTGTACTCGCCTGTGGGCGTATATGCTTGTTCGCCAAGAAGATTTTTGATTAATTTTTTTAAATATAAGTCATTATTCATCAACGACTTAGCCCTTGAATCTGCCTCGTAGATTGGGATTCCCATTGTGGCAAAAACTTTGCAAACGATGCTCTTGCCCGAGCCGATTCCACCTGTGATACCGATAAGTTTCATAATTTAGAAATTGTGGGACTTAGGAATATTTCCTATATTTCTATCATTGCTAAAATACCTATGCAGTTCCTATTTCAACAGTTCCGCTACCTCAAAACTAACTGCTACTCTATCTTTATTTGCCTTAATTAAAGCATTTTGGGGCAAAGGTAGTTTCACTTCATCGTCGTAGTTTTCTTGCAACCTTTTGGTAGGCACTTTTACATAAATTACTGATCCCATCTCAGATAAAACCGTTTCTGGTCCTTCTAAAGTAATAGTTCTTGGATTGACGTTTATTAAACTCGAAATGACGTAATGGTCTTTCAAGTCAATATTAGTACTATCCACTTTTACGGTAAATTGTTTGGAGATTTTACGGTCAAATTCCAGTTCAAAACGGTCAGCTACTACGTAATTGACTTTTACATCCTTAATATATTCTGAAAGAGAATCCGTAAGCGAACCAGTATTTAAAAATCTGGTTTTCAATGGTTTAGAAACTGAATATTTAATGGGCGTAGCCTCAGACGTAAAGGCTTTTCTGAGCAAACTCCAACCACTTCCTGATACGTTTACAGCAATATTTTCGGGTAGTGGTTGCGTAGGAATATAGAGAGAATCATTGTATAAAAATTGTAGCGGAAACGACATTTTTTGAGAATACCCATCTTTGTTGAGAGCATTCATTACCCAAAAAACAATAGCCGCCAACACGCTTACGGCAACGGCTTTATAATCTGTTTTTTTGGAAGAAATGGGTTTCATTTTTGAGTGATGAGTTATAAATGATAAGTGATGAGTTGAATAAGTTATAAATTCAGTAAGAATGAGAAATTTATCCATAAACTTATGACTCATCATTCATAACTCATCACTAAATGTCTTATTCTCCAATCGTTGCCGAAGAATCTTTTGAGATGGCGGTCTTCAAGAAAACCATTCTTACTCCTTTATTTGAATCTACTTCCAACACAACGGTTTTATCACGAACGCTAACGATTGTCCCGTGCAATCCACCGATGGTTACTACTTTCTCGCCAGCTTTCAGGGCATCCACGTAAGCCTGTTGGTCTTTTGCTTTTTTTTGCTGTGGACGAATCATGAAAAAATACATGATTACGAACATTCCAACGATTAAAAATATTGAAGAAGCTCCGCTTCCGCCAAATCCTTGTAATAAGATACTATTGAACATTCTATTTAATGATTAACGATGATTTATTTTACTAATACTTCTATCCTAAACGCAAACATATTTTCGGCAGGTTTTGTATTGGCATAAGCCGTTACGGTTTTGTTTAATTTGCCTTCTTTTCCTTTGCTATTAAATTTTACTTTTATGTATCCCATTTCGCCGGGTTGTACTGGGTCGGTGGAGTATGATGGCGTTGTGCAGCCACATGATGCACTTACGTTGCTCAATACCAAAGGCATATTTCCCGTGTTCTTAAACTTATAGGTGTGCATGATGGTATCGCCTTGATAAATTTTGCCCAAATCAACTGTTTGCGAGTCAATCTGCATCACGGGAAATTTATCAGAGGTGGGTTGCAGTGCCTTTAAAGAATCCTCAAGTGTTTGATTATCAGTCCGTTGTTTATTTTCACAGGCTGATAATATTCCAATACTTAGGGCTAAGATGATTACTTTTTTCATGAAGACTTCTACGCTTTTGACTTAATTTGACTCATCATACTTTCTACGTCTTCCAAAAGGCGTTCTGCTTTTTCACGGGCATCGTTGACTACTTTTTTGCCCTCAGATTTTGCCATAGTTTCAGGAATTTCTTTTCCTTCAATCAAGTCTGAAATCAAACCTTGCAATTGGTCACGGTATTTTTGAAGTTGATAAAACAACTTATTGCGAGTATTTTCGCCTGCGTCGGGGGCATAAAGGATTCCTAATATTCCACCTACTGCGGCACCCGTTATGAATGCCCAAAATGTTTTTGATGATTTACTCATTGTTTTATTTGTTATCAATCAACCCACGTCCAGATTTTCTGATGATGTTTTCTTTTTGTAATTTCTGAGAAAGTACGTCTAAGAGTCCATTGACAAATTGTCCAGATTTTGGGGTTGAATAGTTTTTTGCTAATTCAATGTATTCGTTAATTGAAACTTTTACGGGAATACTCGAAAAGTGAATCATTTCTGCCAAACCTAATTTCAGAATCAATAAATCTGTCATGGCTAATCTATCGCCTTCCCAGTTTTGGGTTTGGTCGATGATGATTTTTTCATAAGATTCTTCATTGTCTAATACGTTATTGAAAAGGTCGATAAAATAGTGTTTATCGTCATCCCAATTCATGGCTAAAGGTTGCAAAGCCAAATCGTGTATGCTCGAAATCTTGAAGGTTTTGATTAACATACTCTTCAAAACATCCTTATTTTCACCCCAATTTAAGTCTTTTTCTTCAAAATAATCCGTAATTAGATAATGTTTGAGGATGAAAGTTTTGCAGAGGTAATGAACCAAGGTCAAATCTTCCTCAAAAGTGTGTTCTGGTTTACGAAGATACGACTGGAACTCGGTATCAGGCAAGACTGCATCCAAGAAAATTTTACGGAGAAAGTTTTGGTCATCTTCCGTCCATTTAATTCCTCTACGGATGGATTCAGTTTCTAATTCTGGAAGATTATTGAGAGCAATGAGGACTGTATTTTTTGCTAATCGGGCAGTTCTGAAATCAGTTTCTACTAAACGTCTTTGTTCGTCCCAAACGGCTATCTCCTTGATTTCCAACAAGATTTGAAGCATTTTGAGGTAAACATTGTAGATATTCTCTACCTCATTCACCATGGCTTTGGTGATATTAGCACGCTCACGTTTTACGGAATCTTTATAGAGTAACAAGGCTTTTTTGGCAGCATTTTTAGATTCTACGGGTATATCATCATCGGTCTGTTTTTTCTGAAATAATCCTTCATAGTGAACCTCTGCCAACTTTTTATATCCTTCCAAATTTTGAATTTGTTTTTCTTTGGGAATCATCAAATCCAGATTAGGCAAAAAAGATTCTGCTATTTGGTCAAAGAATCTTTGATAATCAGCTCGTTCGGCTGTGCGGAAGGCATAAAGGTTTTGAAATGCCTTAGTTCGAAGAAGTCGTCTGTTTACCATTGTGTGTGATGATGGTTTGTGATTGGTGATTAGTTTTGGGTATTAGTAAATTCCCAAATTAAATTCCAAACTACCATTCTATTTTAAAGAACGTTTTTGTTTTGAGTTTTATAAATTCGTTATTGTCTATCGACAAAATTGAATACAAAATTAGTATTTTTTTAAGATAAAAGGCTCTTTTCAGGCAAATTTATTGTGATAAAAAATGATTTTAGAAATATGGCTTTCATCTTTTTTATAAGAATAATATGATTAAATGGTAATTATTTTGGTCTTCTGTCTTTAGATACAGCAGAGTGCATGAATGAAGCGTTGCTGGACAAAAGTAATTTCGTATTATCAAGAAAGAATAGCCATCCATTTTAATCTTCCCTCCAATGAAAAAATCTAAGATATTATTATCTTTTCTTTTACTAATGTCAGTATCTGTTTTTGCCCAAAAAACGGGAAAAGACGGCATCTCAAAAACGGCTCTTTTGCAGGGTTTAACCGTGTCGAATGATTATTTTATGACTAAATATTCTGATGTGGGCAAACCCATTGTGAGCCCAGACAAAACCCGCCCAAGCAATATTTGGACTCGTGGTGTATATTATGAAGGATTGATGGCTTTGCACAAAGTGAACCCGCAAAAACGCTATTATGATTATGCGGTGGCTTGGGGAGAAGCTCATAAATGGGGGCTTCGCAACGGTATCAAAACCCGTAATGCCGATGACCAATGTTGTGGGCAAACCTATATTGATTTGTATTTGATGGATACAAAACCAGAGCGAATTCATGACATCAAAGCGTCAATGGATAGTTTGGTAAATAGTAATAAAAAAGACGATTGGTCGTGGGTGGATGCCTTGCAAATGGCGATGCCCGTATTTGCTCATTTGGGAGTGATTTATAAGGACGACCGATACTATGAAAAAATGTATCAGATGTATAGTCATACCAAAACACTTCATGGTGAAAAAGGGCTTTATGACTCCGATACTGGACTTTGGTGGCGTGATAAAGACTTTGACCCTCCTTATCTTACGCCTAATGGTAAGCAATGTTACTGGTCACGGGGGAACGGCTGGGTGGTTGCGGCTTTGGTGAAAGTATTGGAAATTATGCCTAAAAATGCCCCGCATAGAGCAGAATACGAGAAAACGTATTTGGAAATGATGCAAGGGCTGAAGGGTTTACAGCGAGAAGATGGTTTCTGGAATGTGAGTTTGACCGACCCAAATGATTTTGGTGGAAAAGAATTAACAGGAACGGCTTTGTTTACTTATGGCATGGCTTGGGGCGTAAATCACGGCTTGCTGAAAAAGAAAATTTACCAACCCCTCATCACCAAAGCCACTAATGCGATGTTAAAAGATTGTGTGCATCCAAACGGATTTTTGGGCTATGTGCAAGGGACTGGTAAAGAGCCGAAAGACGGACAACCGTTGAGTTTTGAGAAAGAACCTAATTTTGAAGATTTCGGTTTGGGCTGTTTTCTGTTGGCGGGTGCAGAGGTTTATAAAATGAAGTAAATTGGCAGTTAGCTGTCAGCAATTTGCTGTCGGCTAATTTAGTCCCTCAATTAAGGAAGGCTTCGTCTCTTTATCAATAGCGAGGGATTTAATCGCAGCGGCGAACCGCTCCCTCGCTATTGATAAAGAGACGAGAACGATTCGTTCAAACTAATTACATTCAGTTGCTCGCATCGAAAGTATTTAAAACCACAGAAAATGAACAAAATTCTTTTTATATTTTGCCTACTATTTGCCTCTTTTTCGGCTTTGGCTCAACCTTCTTGGAAACCCATTACCCAACAAACCAAACCTTGGTCTCGGTGGTGGTGGGAAGGCAATGCCGTGAACCAAAAAGATTTGACTTTCAATTTAGAAGCCTATCAAAAAGTGGGTTTGGGAGGTCTGGAAATCACCCCAATCTATGGCGTAAAAGGCTACGAAAGCCAATTTATTGATTTTCTTTCGCCCAAATGGGTTGAAATGTTTACATATACCCTCAACGAAGGTAAGCGTTTAGGCTTGGGAATCGACTTGGCAAATGCCTCGGGCTGGCCCTTTGGTGGACGTTGGGTAACCCCCGAAGATGCGTGTAGATACGTGGCTCACCGAGTTTTCACTTTGAAAGAAGGTGAGAAAATCAACGAGCCAATAACATTTCAGCAAAGACCTCTATTGCGTTTTGTATTGCCTAAAAAAATAGAAATCAGCACTTTACAACAGCCAGTTTCTAAAAATTATAATCTCCAAGAATTGGCAATTGACCAAGTAAGATTTGAGAAAACGTTACCCTTGAATACCCTCATGGCGTATTCAGAAACGGGTGAAATTTTGAATTTGACCGATAAAGTAAAGGATGGAGTTTTGGACTGGCAAGCTCCCAAGGGAAATTGGACACTCTATGCTATTTTTGAAGGCTGGCATGGCAAAATGGTAGAACGGGCAGGACCAGGTGGCGAAGGTGATGTGATTGACCATTTTTCAGAAAAAGCCCTTAAAAATTATCTTGGAGCTTTTGATAAAGCCCTCGCAAAGACTGATTTGAGTAATTTGAGAGCATTTTTTAATGATTCGTATGAAGTAGATGATGCCCGTGGACAAGCAGATTGGACTCCTGAATTGTTCAATGAATTTCAAAAAAGACGAGGTTATGACCTTCGGAATTATTTGCCCCATTTGTTTAGTCAAGCTAAAACCGATACCAATAGTAGAATTTTATGCGACTATCGAGAGACTATTTCGGATTTAATTCTTGAAAAATATACCTCCGTTTGGGCAAAATGGGGAGCCAATAAGGGCAAAATTGTGAGAAATCAAGCGCATGGCTCGCCAGGAAATACTTTAGATTTATATTCAATGGTGGATATTCCCGAAATTGAAGGAACGGATTTGTTACGAATAAAATTTGCCTCCTCTGCCTCTAATGTAATGGGCAAAAAATTGACCTCTTCGGAATCGGCAACTTGGGAAAATGAACATTTTTTATCTAATTTGGGTGATGTCAAAAAGGCTCTTGACCTGTTTTTTGTGGGGGGTGTGAATCACGTTTTTTATCATGGCACCAATTATTCTCCGCAAAATGAGGCTTTTCCAGGTTGGTTATTTTATGCGGCGGTACATTTTACGCCTCAAAATCCATTTTGGAAACATTTTTCAACCTTGAATACCTACGTGGCTCGTACGCAGGGATTTCTGCAAGATAGCAAACCCAACAACGACATCCTTTTATATTTCCCAATTTACGACCGTTTTTCTGAGCCAACTCCCAAAGGTTTATTACAACATTTTGATGGCGTAACCCCTGAATTTAACAATACTGATTTCAAAACAGTAGCTCAACAAATGTTAGATAAGGGTTATTCTTATGACTACATTTCGGATAAACAGATTAATAATTTAACGGTCAATAACAAGCAAATCAAGACGGGAGGCGTGGCTTACAAAACCATCTTAGTATCTGATAATGAGATAATTCCTTTAGAGACTTTTAATAAATTAGTACAATTAGCAAAAGCTGGAGCAACCATCATTTTTCACAATAAACTACCTAAAAATGCTTCTGGATTTGGGCGTTTTTTAGAAAAAGAAAATACATTAAAAACGATAATAGACGGCTTAGTTTTTACTGAAAACAAAATTTCAGGTACCAAAGAAGCCCTAATTGGCAAGGGTAAATTTATTATAGGCGAAAACCTTGAATCTATCATATCAGCAGCAACGGTACAGCGGGAAACTATGTTGGATAAAGGTTTAAAATTTGTTCGGAAAAGCTATGCAAAAGGTAGTTATTATTTTGTAAATAATGATAGCGGAAAAGATTTTGAAGGTTGGGTAAATTTACAAACAGCGTTCCAATCCGCAGCCCTTTATAATCCCATGACGGGAATGTTGGGTATGGCTAAATACAATGCCAAAACCCAAGAAGTCTATTTGCAAATGACGGCTGGCGAATCATTTATTATTCAGACCAATAACACCCTTGAAAACGGAACAATTTATCCTTATTTCAAAGCGAAAGGCAAAGCCCAAGAGTTAGTTAGTAATTGGAAATTAACCTTCACCGAAGGAGGCGAAACATTACCTAAAACTATTGAAACCAATAACTTAGGCTCATGGACAAACACGACAGGCAACGACTATCAAGATTTTTCGGGAACGGCAGTTTATACGCATCAATTTAAGAACCTAAACACTTCAAAAACAGGCTATTGGCTGGATTTAGGCAAGGTTGCTGAAAGTGCGAAAATCAGTGTAAATGGCGTAGTTTTGGGTACTTTATTAGGACCAACTTACCGTGTTTTTGTACCAGCTAAGATATTGAAAGCGCAAAATATGCTCACGATAGAAGTGGTTAATTCGATGGCAAACAGAGTAATTGCATTGGAGAAAAAAGGCGAGGTTTGGCAGAAATTTTATAACATCAATGTCTCGGCAAGATTAAAACAAAATTTAGGGAAAGATGGCTATTTTACCACTAAAAACTGGCAACCTCGACCATCGGGATTATTGGGGAAAGTGACGATTACAGCGGTGGAGGTGTTGAGGTAAATTATAAAACCTATAAGGTTTTTAAAAACCTTATAGGTTTACTACAGCACAAAAACTGTCGGAAAACCAACTCTTCTTAAATTTTTGATTTTATATTCACGATTTTCTTCTGAAAAACCGTCAAAAAATCGTCTTTATATTTACCAGCAGTGGGTATTCGAGGGGCATTTTTCATGATAACTTCATTTCCATCTAATGCTTCGATGGCGTTTATGGCTACAATGTAAGAGCGATGAACTCTGAGGAAATCGGTAATGGGCAGTGATTCTTCTATTTCTCCGATACCAATGTATGTAATAATTCTTTCGCCTTGGGCGGTACAGATTGTTACATAGTTTTTCATACCTTCTATATACACAATATCAGAGAAGTTTATTTTTTGAATTTTCCCTTTGTGTTCCGTTTTTACAAAAATAAAATTTTGTTGTTCTGTAGAATTCCCATATTTGCCATCTTTTTGATGATTGATTATATTTAAAACTTTATCAGTTGCTTTCAAAAATCTATCATAAGCAAAAGGCTTCATTAAGTAATCCATAACGTTTTGAAATTCGTAGCTTTCTAAAGCAAATTGAGGATAAGCCGTAGTGAGAATGACTTTGATGTTTTCGTCTGCGTGGAGTTTTAAAAAATCTAAACCCGTTAGTTTAGGCATGTGAATATCCAGAAATAATAAGTCAGCTTTGTTGGCTTTTATCATGGCGGGTACTTCCATAATATCGGTTGTGCTACCAACCAAGTTTAAGTAAGCTGTATCTCCAATAAATTTGGCAAGTATATTAATCGCAGGTTTTTCATCATCAACTATTATACATTTTATCATAGTCACTTCTTGTTAATTAAATATGATATGACGGAGCAATCATTTATTTGACATAGTATTTACTTCAAATATCTAACTTTTTTGCCTAATAACAAAATTTATCGCCGATATTAAGCATTAGAAATTTTATATTTTTTGAAATTTCTAAATATCTCCTCCATATCCGAAATCGTGAATTCCAATTCAAATTCGTCTTCATTATCTTTGATAATTTTCACGTCATATTTATCTCCATATAGTATATCCATTCGTATTCTGATATTGTTCATTCCTACACCGCTGGTTTGTTCTTTAGGTCCTTTATTTTTTCTATTATAGATGGAAAGGAAAAAACTATTCTCTTCAACATTCATGATAATTTTGGCGGGATGGTTAGGGTCGTGAATATCTCCGTGCTTGAATACATTTTCAATAAATGAGATTAGCACTAATGGTAGAATTTCCAGATGATTGATATTTTCCTCTCCATTAATGCTCATTTCCAGATATAATTCATTACTAAATCTCATTTTTTGGAGTTTGATGTAGTTTTTGATGTGGTTTATTTCTGAATATAGGGATACAATCTTGTCTTTGCCCGTTTCAGTGAGCGTATAACGCATAATATCAGAAAGTATCAATATTGATTCAGCCACCGAATCAGAAACCATAATGGCTTCTGAGTAAATAAAATTGAGCGTATTATACAAAAAATGCGGATTGATTTGAGCCTGTAAAAAAGCAATCTGCGTCATATCTCGTTGGTGTTGGAGTTGAGCATTGGCTTCAATCAATTTCCTTTCTCTGATTTCTAAATAGATAGCGTGTTTGGCAAAACCATATCCGTAGGCAAGAATGGCATTATGAAGAAATAGATAACCACTATCAGTCAGAAAGATGGAATAATTAAAAGGCTTATCGTCGTAGGGTGTCATAATTCCTAAAGATGGGAAAAGATAGAAATTAAGAATATATCTTATCATTAAAAACATAATTAAAATCAAGATATTCCCTAAAATGGCAAGCACATATTTCTTTTTAAATAGAAGATACTTAAGAATAAAAATATTGGGCACAAATACCAATAATCCCCAAAGTGGATAATTTATTAAAACCCTTAATAAATCCTTATAATTGCTTACATCGGGCGTGTAGAGAGCTATATTGATAATAATATAAATTACCCAGAAAGATGATAAAAAGAAAATACTTTTTTTATGGATTTCATAATAATTTTTTCCCAAATCTATTATTTTTTTCATATCATTGTTTAGTAATTTATTGCGAAAATACATAAAAGTATAGGGAAAACAACTATTGGTATAACTTATTTCGCCAGACAAATTTTTAGGTGCAACTTTGAATCAAGAAAACAACAAAATAAAAGATTTTATGTTTTTAACTAATAATTATATTACAATTTATTTATTTTTAAATATTTGACTATCAATTAGTTAAAAAATTTTAACTCAATATTTTATTTCTTATATCATAATTTTCAAACCTCATAAACATCAAGAAAATGAAAACTCTAAACGCTAATTTGACCGTAAAAAAAACCGCTATTGCTATGTTATCTGCTAATGTTTCAACGTATAAAAACAATTTGAGTATTTCTGTAAGAACTGGCGATTGGTTTTAATTTAAAATTCCTTTACAAACCATCATTCGTATCGTTAAAAAGCACTTTAGTATAATAAATTTTAACCTCCGAATTTATTTTTTGACCTTTGAACCAGATTAAAAAACAAATCTAAAATAACGATTACCTCTTAAACTATTTAACTATGAAAACTTGAAAACACTCGATTATGTATCCTTCAGAAATGTCAAATTTTATAAAAAAATCAGTTCACTCACTTAGTCCCAAACAGATTGGTTTGAGTAATTTGCCTACTTACAAAGAAATTATTACTCAAATAAATAATGAAATTAACGGTAATCATACTAATTTAATTTCGGGGTTTTGGTGGAATGAAAATGAACAAGTTTCAAACTATTGGTTTACTAAAATACGATTGACGTGGCATACAGAATTGAGTGATTTTCAGGAAATTTACCTCTACATCAAAACACTTTTTGTTACCGAAGAAATAGATTTGACGTTCCAAAATGGATTGATGGGCTTTTTACTTTGGTTGAATCGAAAAAATCAGATAAATCAAGACCCAATCGTTAATGATTTCATCGAAAAAACGATTAAGTTTTTATTGGATAAAAAAATGAAACTAAACGCCAATTGGCAGCAATTTTCGTTTTTCCCAGAGGCATTTGATGAAGATACCTGGACGAGTAATAATTCACTATCGTGGAGAGTTGGAGATTTACATTTTGTAAAATTGCTTCACCGACAATCGAAAGGATACGCTGAATCCAATTATCATGAAATAGCCGAGAATATTGGCTTACATTCAACCACAAGGATAAACGAGGAGCAAACAAATATCACGGATTCGACATTGGCGAATGGCTCAATTGGTTTAGCGGTGCTTTATAAAGCCCTTTATCATGAAACAGGCGAAAAAGCATATTTAAAGTCAGAGCTTTATTGGATTAAAAAAACAGAAATATTTTTAGAATCGGAAATCAAAAACGGATATTACGCTGGACGAGAAACCTATATTTTGGATGGATTGGCAGGAATATCAATTGTTTGGCAAGAATTGCAAAAAGAAAGCCTCAGTCCTTTGTTAGCGTATTTGGCTGGATAATTTGCTCTGAATTAAGGTAGATATTTTCTAATAATTATTTGAAATAATCATGAAAACACAACTTGAGCTATTGATTCTTATTATATTTTGGATAATAGGTTTCAACATCCAAGCACAACATCCGAGCGGTATTGTGTTGGGGAAAGTGATAGATAATAGTAAAGGAGAACCGTTATTAAACGTTAGTATTTTACTATCAAACAACAACGATAAGGCAGTTTTTAGTACCATTAGCGATGAAAATGGCAAGTTTTATTTTAGCAAAATAGACTCAGGCGTATATACCTTAGCGTTAAGAAGTTTGGGCTATGAAAACTATGTAAATTCTCAATTACTGGTAACACAAAATGCCAGTCCCGATTCAATAATTGTTCAATTGTTACCCTCCATTACGACTTTGGAAGAAGTCTCTGTTTCGGCAACAACTTTGAAGCCCTTTGTGGAAAATAAGGATGGAGTAATGATTGTGAATGTGGCTAAAAACCCACTGTCGGCAGGAGATAATGCTTTTGATATTCTGCTGAGGTCGCCTGGGGTGTCTGAACAGAACGGCGGACTCAATTTCAGAGGCAAAACCGTAAATGTTTTGATTGAAGGAAAATTGCTCCATCTGGACGAAGGTGAACTGAAAAATATGCTCAATTCAATGCCCGCCAATAGTATTGAGCATATAGAAATTATGGCAAATCCGCCCGCAAAATATGATGCAAACGGAGGAAGTTTAATCAACATTATTTTGAAAAAAAGTAAGCGGAATGGATTGAATGGCAGCGTAATGTCTGGTTTTGGCTCTGGCATATATTCAAAATGGGTAGAAGGTATTAATCTATTTTACCGAAGCAAAAAAGTTAATTTGTTTGGTGGTTATGATTTTGAAAGAAGCAAACAGTACCTCAATACCGATAGAAAACTGACCTCTTTAAACTATTCAATGATACAGGAAGAACGTGAAATTCGTGCCAAGGCAAATAATTCATTTAAGTTTGGTTTTGAGTATGATTTGAGTGCGGGCAGTAAAATTGGGCTTTCGTATAGTGGCATTCACAATGGCTTAGAAAATGCAGGAGAAGTCAATTCAAACACTTTTTTGTCGGAAATAAAGAAAGATTCCTCCTCCATTTCAAGGATTGCTAATAATACGTTTGCCAATAATAATATGAGTTTCTATTATTTCATAAAGATAGATTCGACAGGCAAGCAATTATCTTTTAATGCGGATTATACCGATAATAATAAAAGGCGAAATGATGATTTAAAGAACATTACCGAAAATAAATACCTCAGTACGCCTTTTCTGAATAGCAATATTATTACCAACACCAGTTCCTATTCAACGTCTTTGGATTATGTTCATCCTACTCCGATTGGCAAGTTTGAAGTTGGCTTAAAGTACCAAAGCAATCTTTCGGATAATGCCAATAATTGGAACAAATACGATGGTAAACAATGGCTTTTAGACAGTACAAAATCAAATCATTTTGTCTATCACGAGTATATAAGTGCGGGTTATTTGAGTTATTCCAAAGTCTTTTCAACCAAATTTAGTCTTCGGGCTGGGCTGAGAGCTGAAAACACCGTGGCGGATGGAACATTACAAGAAACCAATGAACGAATCACGAGAGATTATTTGAATGTGTTTCCGAACGTTTCCATTCAATACACCAAAAATGTAAATAATGTTTTTGCCCTTGATTTTAGAAGAAGTATTGATAGGTTTGGGTTTAATGTTTTGAATCCCTTCGTGAGCTATATCGGTCAGAATTTGTATAGTCAAGGCAATTCAAATATTCAGTCGCAGATTAATAATAACTTAGAATTTACCTACACCTTAAAGAATAATTATGCTTTGGGAATAAGTTATACTCGAACCGAAAATGCGCTGGCAGCCGTGTATATACAACGCAATGGAGCCACGATTTCAACCTTCGAGAACCAAAAATATGCCGATTTATTGTACGTGTATATCAATGGAACACATTCAATTATTCCTGAGTGGACGATAAATATGGATATTGGAACTGGATTTTTAGAGTATGCAACTAACACTAATCTGACGGGAATTTACAACTCCAAATGGTCGTATCGGTTTGAACTCAACAATACTATTCAACTGAGCAATAGCTGGACAATTCAACTGAATGGCGTATTTTTTGGACCTTATTCAACGGGATTTTATAAGGTAGAACAAAACATCACCACCACCTTTGGGATAGGCAAAACCATTATGAATAACCGAGGCAGCTTGAATTTGGCGGTAAAAGATATTTTTAATACCGATAAACAAACTACCAGTTTTGAGAATAATAATCTCTTCACCAATCAAGCTGTAAAGAAAGAATCAAGATTTTTGACCATGACTTTCAGTTACCGATTTGGCAATAAAAAAGCAAAAATTAGCAAGGTGAAATTGAGAAGTGAAGTAGAAAGTAGAATTAACGAATAAAAATATTATAAAAACTAAACAAATAGAAAAATGAAAAACGCAATTAAAAATTTTGGAATCAAGTGTTCAATATTCTTTTTGTTCATTGCAACAAATGTAGTAGCACAAACCAGTAGAAATGAAAATTCATTATTATGGAAAATAAGTGGGAATGGCTTGAAGGCAGATTCGTATATCCTCCTCACAACCACCAACTTATGCAAGAGTACCCCGCTGAGTGGCAAAATGGTAGCGGCTCTAAACAATGTCAAATACATTTGTTACGAGCAATCGAGTAGAGACCCTAAAAATAAGCCGAAAATGCAAGCATTGGGCATGGTGAGTAATGATAAACAATCGGCAAAAAATAACCTATCGAGTCCAATCTATAACGGTTTGGTGGACATAGCTTCTGAAGCGGGTTTAGATGAAAATACGGTGAATATGATAAAACCAGTTTTCTTATTCAAAACCATCATTAATAATACCATTGTAGAGTGCAATACTTCTTCTACCAAAGTTTACGAAGATTATATTAGAGAGTTTGCTAATAAAAAAGCTCTGAAACAAGGAGATATATTTACACTTGAAGAATACACAAAGTTATTCGATGGTTACGATAAAGCATTTTGGGATAAATCAATTGGCTTTCTTTTGAATAATGGTGCCAAAATGCAGACTGATCTTGAAGCAAAAGAGAATCTTTACGCCCAAGAAAACGTATTCGGTCTTACCTCACTTTTTATTGCTAATGGTTTCCTCAATGCCCGATACGGCTATCCTGAAATAGAGGCAGCAAAAATGAAATTGAGTAGTTCAAGAATGGATGCCATGATTAAGACTCAACCAACCTTATTTCTGATTGATTTTATGAGTGTAGCAAATCCCAAATCGTCTTTGTTCAATTACTTAAATAAATTAGGTTATGAACTAAGTCCCGTGAGCAATAATGACCTTTAAAAACAATATTTTATTAGCGTAACAAGGGGAATCCGAAAACCTTTCAGAGTAGGAACAAAAAACAAATAAATCCTAAATAACAATGGAAATTTCAAACACAACTACCGAAAACTTGTTCGACAACGCAATCGTAATAGAACAATTAGAGTCAAGATTAGAATTGGCAAGCACTTCAAGCAAGCTAACAATCACTTTTGAGTTCTAAGAATTTTACTCAGAAGCACAAGCGTAAAGGGGAATCCGAAAACCTTTCAGAGTAGGAACAAAAAACAAATAAATC
>JANPGQ010000193.1:0-2677 GCA_031423975.1 Cytophagales bacterium
CACTCGGACGAAGGCTAACTTCCTGTAAATCATCCACAAAAGTGGTCAATAATTCCTGTGCCATCCATGCCGAACGCATTAGCCAATGGCATTTTGGGCAATATTCTATCGTGATTTTTGGTTTCATTTTTAAAACTGAAAATAAATAAATTGAGCCGGTTTATCGTACATTCCTAAAAACAGAATTGCCAAAACAATACCGTAATATAATACCCAACGAATCAATATTGGTTTATGATTTAGCACTTCTCGAAGGCTTCTACCACGTTGATTCAGATGCACAATTTCCATAACAATCAAGGCAAAAATCACCATCGCAAAATTTGTAGCTCCTTGTCCCAAGAATATATTTTTTTCGATAAACTCTTTACTGCCAAGCTGTTGCATTTGTTCGCCCAAGCCCGTAAACATACTTTGGATTATATAAAAAGCGTCTTGTACCTTCATTACACGGAAGAAAATCCAAGCAAAACTGGTTAGGCAAAAGATGGTAATTATTTGAATGAATTTGTATAAGGTTGGCAGTTTTTTAATACCTACCGTATCGACAATTTTATTTCTAATTCCTTCGGTTTGGTTGGCAAATACCAAATAAAATCCGTGAATTGCTCCCCAAATTACATACGTCCAACTCGCTCCGTGCCAAATTCCCGAAATCAAAAACACAATGAATAGATTGTATTCTCTTCGCCATTTAGAAACCCGATTGCCACCCAAAGGGAAATATAAATAATCCCTGAACCAAGATGATAAGGAGATATGCCAACGTCGCCAAAATTCTGAGATAGTTTTAGAAAAATAGGGTCTATCAAAATTCTTCATCAACTTAAATCCCATCACCTGTGCCGAACCAAGAGCAATGTCTGAATAACCAGAAAAATCACAAAATATCTGTATCGAAAAACAGGCAGTAGCCACTAAGAGCGGCAACCCTTTGTGTTGATAGGGGTCTTTATAAACAACATCTACCATCACCGCCAAACGGTCGGCAATGACAACTTTCTTGAACATACCCCAAGCCATGAGTTTTAAACCGTCCGTAACTCGCTGATAATCAAAAGAATGTTTTTCGTAAAATTGATGTATTACATTTTGGGGGCGTTCAATGGGTCCTGCTACTAATTGCGGATAAAACATTACGTACAAAGCGTATATTCCAAAATGATATTCTGCTTTCTGATTGCCACGATAGACTTCAATGGTATAAGACATCGCTTGAAACGTATGGAAAGAAAGCCCAATGGGTAATAAGATATCAAGATAAGGAATTGGATTTTTAAGATCAAATCCTTCCAAAAGCCAAGTAAAATTGAGATTTAAGAAATTGTAATATTTGAAGATTGCTAACACACCTATATTAGCGACCAAACTCATAATTAAGTAAAATTTACGCTGTTTGCCTTCTGATTTCTCAATAAAAATTCCTGCGAAATAATCAATGACAATTGTAAAACCTAAGATAAGAATATAAATAGGTTTGAAAACCATGTAGAAATAGCAACTCGCCACCAACAATAAAAACCAACGAAAACGATGAGGTAATACGAAATATAAAATCGTGACGATGGGGAAGAAAATAAGGAATTGAATGGAGTTAAAAAGCATAGTGTTATTTTAGGTTTTGCTTCAATAATCTAATAAGGTTTTCTGTTCGTACTAATCTACACTTGGCATTCAAATGAAAATGCGTATCGTAAAAACAGGAAACTGGGTAAATTTCGTCTTTGATATGATTGATTTTGGGGCAATTTATTTTGTCTTGAATCAGTTTTTCATAGACTATTAATTTCTTTTCGTTTTTATCATAACCCGCTTGTGAGAAGGACGGGTAATACCAAAAAACGCTTGCTTGTTTGCGTTTAATCTCAGCAATGAATTGGTTAATCTCTTGAATTTCAAGTGAATAGTCTTCGTCTTTAATATCAAATAAATCGCCAAGTGGGCTTACAGGCGGATTATTCAAATGCGATAAAGCGTCACCATTCTTATTAAAACCCTTTCTGAAATATCCCGAAATGGTATCATTTATAGTAGGTGATTTTATTCTATTGGGTAGAAAAATCAGGTTACGGGCATACCGACTGTAAAACTCAGCTTTGGTAGCGAAACGGTCAATGAAATTATCATATTCTATAAAATCATCGGCAGGTGGATAGGCAAAAACTGCCATTTGTTTTGAAAAATTATCACCAGGTTTTCTCAAATAATATTCTGGACAAAGTACCACAACATCACCCTTTTTTACTTCCGAAAGGGCTTCCTTCAACACAAAAGTTAATCCAAAACCAGCGTATAATCCCAAATTGACTACGGGTTTTTTCAAGGCTTTTTCGATAGAATCTGAGGCAATACCAAAAGCTAAATTTGAGCCACCAACCAAGATAATTTTTGGTTCTTGGATTGATTGTGCATACCGATGTTTGTCGGCAATGGCTGCCACAAAAGCAACATTGACATCGTCTCGATTGATAATAAAAATGATAACATAGATAGAAAAAACTATCAATGCGATGAAGGTGGTTATTTTAAGTAAGAATTTAGGCAAAAGGGAATTAATTATGAATGATGAGTTATGAAATGTAAATGATTTTCGACCCGTGGCTGGTGTCCCCACCAGTACACATAAGCGAAAGCAACCTTGTTTTTTCTGCCTTCGTTGGAGTTTTCTCCAACAAAC
>JANPGQ010000194.1:0-3015 GCA_031423975.1 Cytophagales bacterium
TGATTGGCACGCCATCAAAGGGCAGAAAATTGTAGTAAAAACACTTCCCGCAGGCACAAAATTTACTACTTTGGATGAAGTAGAACGTACTCTGGGCGAAACCGATTTAATGATTTGTAATGCCGAAGAACCAATGGGAATTGCGGGTATTTTTGGCGGAATGAAATCAGGAATTAAGCCTGAAACAACCAGAGTTTATTTAGAAGTTGCTTATTTTGACCCTGCCTCGATACGTAAAACGGCTCAACGTCATGGTTTGAAAACGGATGCTTCGTTCCGTTTTGAACGTGGTACTGACCCCAATGCTAAACTCTATGCTTTAATATATGCTACACTTTTGATTCAAGAATTAGCAGGTGGTGAAGTTTCTTCTGAAGTTACAGATTTTTACCCAAATCCCATTGAAGATTTTAATATCAATGTTTCGTACAAAAATATTGATAGATTGATTGGGAAAAAATTAGATAAAAATCTCATTAAAGATATTTTTACTGCTTTGGACATCAAAATTCAAGATGAAACCGAAGCCGGATTTAAGGCAATTGTTCCGCCTTATCGGGTAGATGTAACCCGTGAAGCGGATGTAATTGAAGAGATTTTGCGGATTTATGGTTTCAATAATATCGAATTATCTGATACCCTCGGAACCGATTTTCTTTCGAGTTTCCCCGCCAAAGACCGTGAAAATTTACAGTTGAAATTAACCCAAATTTTGGCGGCAAACGGTTTCAACGAAATTATTACCAACTCTTTGACAAAACCTGCCTACGCTGAACTCATCAAAAGTGATTTGCCCAATGAAAACGTTGAGATTTTGAACAAACTGTCGGAAGATTTGGGTGTGATGCGTCAGACGATGTTGTTTTCGGGATTAGAGGTTTTAGCTTATAATATCAACCGCCGTCAGAAAGATTTACGAGTATTTGATTTTGGAAAAACTTATCACAAAATCAACGATAAATACGTGGAGAAGCGTCATTTAGCACTTTTTGTTACGGGAAGTACTGAGTCGGAAACTTGGCAAATGAAGTCTCAGAAAGTAGCATTCCATACTTTAGCAAGTGCCGTGAATAAGGTTTTGGGAAGTTTAGGATTCAAAAACTTAGATAGTAAGCCCCTCGAAGGTTCGGCAAGTTTTGAATATGGTTTGAGTTATATTTTGAATAAAAAAGAAGTCGTAAAATTGGGTTTAATCAAACCAAATGTCGCTAAAAAAGCCGAAGTAAAACAACACGTTTTCATGGCAGATTTTGACTGGGATTATTTATTTAAACAGTATAATGACCAAGCTAAGTTTGTAGAATTACCCAAATTCCCGGAAGTTCGCCGAGACTTATCATTGGTGTTAGACAAAGCTGTTTCTTTCGAGCAAATACAAAAGATTTCTCGTAATTATGAGAAAATACTACTTCGCCAAATCAATGTTTTTGATGTGTATCAAGGCGATAATTTGGGAGAAGGCAAAAAGTCTTATTCAGTAAGTTTTATTTTGCAAGATACCGAACAAACGCTAACGGATAAAGTAATCGACAAAACGATGGAAAAACTGATTGGAGCATTCGAGAAAGAAATTGGGGCGGTAATTCGGAAGTAGCACCGTCAAAAGTGGCAAAAATACAATTGGTTTGATTTTTGAGATATTTTCAACTCAAATAAACTAATTTTTTAATAAATTACGTTAAATTAACAAAGATAACTTTTAGCCATAAAATTGCGTAATAGTTTTTACTCAACTTTATTGCTAAAAGCTATTCAAAAACTTTAAAACAAATCTAAAATGTTAAAATCAAATTTATTTACTGCCCTGCTTATTATGTTGTCAATCAGTGTTTTTGCGGGTAATACTCCTGCCAAAAAAGATGGTACAACGGGTATTCAATTCTTTAACGGAACGTTTAAAGAGGCTTTGGCAAAAGCAAAAAAGGAAAACAAAATGGTGATGATGGATTGTTACACTACGTGGTGCGGACCTTGTAAAATGCTTAAAAAACAAGTATTTGTAGATAAAGCCTTAGGTGACTATATGAACGAAAAGTACGTATGTATTGCGATGGACTATGAAAATGGTGAAGGTCCAGCCGTAGCTCAAATGTACCCAGTAGATGGCTATCCAACACTTTATTTTATGGATGCTGCTGGCAAGAAAAAGAATACAATGGTGGGTGTTCCCAATCCAGTGTCAGGTGCGGCAGGAGCTATTTTGAGCTTGGCTAAAAAATACGGAAAGTAAAATTAATGAATAATTGATAGTGAATAATTGACAGTAAAATAACTATTCACTATCAATTATTCACTATTAATTAATTTAATCTCTACGTCCACCTCTTCCTTTCATGCGGTCTTTGGCTTCATCTTTAATCGCTTCATATTTTGTGTATTGGTCAGCCGAAAGAATTGTTTTCATTTTTTCGTCCTGAGCCATTACCAAATCACGCATATCTTTCATGGCAGCACGCTTATCAGAAGCATCTCTCATTGCAGCTCTTTTTTGGTTCAAATCTACCAGCATTGGCTTAATTTGAGTTACTTGGTCAGTCGTCAAAGTCAAGGCTTTTGTCCACCTTTGTAACTGACTATCAGCTCTTTGCTCAGACGTTTGATTTTGTTGAGCCGCATCTCTTCTGCCCTCTTGAGCATTAGCAGTGTCAATATTTACTGCGAAACTCGCTACGAAAAAGCCAAGGGCTAACATTAATTTCTTGTTCATTATTTTGTTAGTTAATTGTAATAATTGTTGGTTAGATACACTAAAAAATTAAAGGTTTAACGGAAAAACTAAAAACATATTTTGCAAGAGTCCTTTTAAAGCCTTAATTTTGTAATACCATAAAGAAGGAAACGACTTTATCGGGGGCCTATAGCTCATTCGGTTAGAGCAACTGACTCATAATCAGTAGGTGCTTGGTTCGATTCCAAGTGGGCCCACGTTTTTAAGTTATTGATTATAAAGGAGTTGCATTTATTTGTAACTCCTTTTTTCGTGGGTAAAAATTTGACAGTTTCCATGTAATTGAC
>JANPGQ010000195.1:0-17381 GCA_031423975.1 Cytophagales bacterium
GAGATAGATTTCAATCGTTGTTATCATCCCTATTGTGCTTATAATCATACTTATACTTGTCCCGTGCCACCAGCTGAAAATTTAATAAATGTAGCGGTAAAGGCGGGCGAAAAGTTATGATTTTTCCGTTTTAAATTTTTCTCTTTGGGCTAAATACAAGCCTGTAATCACGCTAAATGTACCGATTATGGTATAAATGGTAATGGGTTCGTTCAATAATATTGCTGCAAAGGCAAAACCAAAAATTGGACACAAAAATAACCACAACGAAGCCTTCACAGCATCAATTTTTAGTAAATATAACCACAACTGCACCGCCCCGATTGATACCGCAATTACTAACCAAAACAACGAACCGAGAAAGCGTAAGTCATACGTATTTTTAGACCAATCACTCATAAAAATAGTAAAAGGCAACATAAAAATGCCTCCTAAAAGCAATTGCCAGCCGTTGATGACTAATAGTGGAAGTGTCCATTTTTGAGCTGCATAATAAACCGTTCCGACTGAATAGGCAATAATGCTAACACTCACTAAAAGTAGTCCTTGAACATCGGCATAACTGTTTTGAAGCAATGGATAGGTGGCAATACAGATGCCGGTGATACCGAATAATAAGCCAAGAGTTTCGGATAATTTAATAGGACGACTCAACCAAATTGCCGTTAATATACTGATAATAATGGGGTTAATAGCAGTAGTAAGGCTGGCAACTCCCGCTGAAATATGTTTCATTGCCATAAAAAAGAAGCCCAAATAAACCGTAACATTCAAAAATCCATAAATGGCTAATTGTTGCCATTCTTTCCCTTTGGGGATTCTATTTTTTTGGATAACATGGGCGTACCCCAACATCAGAGCCATTGCCAAAAAGAATCGAATATTGGTCAATACCAAAGGTTCTACGGATAAAATTCCAATCTTTGAAGCTACCCCAGCCGATGACCATAAGGCAGCAAAAGCTATTCCAATCAATAAATTTTTTATCATAATTCTTGAGCGGCTTCGTGGTCTATCATCACTAAGCTATGCGGGATTTTTTGAATGATACTGGCAGGAAAGGCTTCGGTAATTTCTTGGGTTAATGCTTTCTGAATAACCAGCGCTTTCTTAGTTCCGTTGGCAATCAGAATTGGATATTTTGCTTCCTGCAAATGCTGTAATCCGAGGGTGATTCCTTGCGTAAGAATAGTAGGTTTAGTGAAATATTTTTGACCAACCGAAATCGTAATTTCCTCTAAATCAGACACATGAGCGTAAGTTTCAAAAGAAGTATTGGGTTCATTGAGGGCAATGTGTCCATTCATTCCTACGCCCACCAACATCACATCCAAGCCCCCATGAGAGGCGATAAATTGATTAATTTTCTCACATTCCAACTCCAAATCAGAGGCTTTTGCATCAAAATATTTGATTCTTTCTTGAGGAATATTGAGCGGTTTTAGCAAATATTGATAGATACCAAATTTGCAAGAACCTTCATCGTTTTCATCCATTCCCACCCATTCATCAAGCCCTACAAAAGTGCATTTTGAGAAAAGTTCAGGGGCTGATTTTGCCAAATATTTGCACACACCCAAAGGCGTATCTCCCGAAGCAATACAAATAAGGGCTTCGGTTTTTTTTCTCAAAACTTCAATGATTAATGATGCGGCAGCCGCTGAAAGTTCTTCGTAATTTTCGTATTTGTTGATGGTCATGTTTTAGATGTTCGGTTTTCGATGTTCGTTGTTCGGTTTTCAACTCACTGAAATAATGCTCATTAAGAGTAAAATAACTTTCGGGAAGTAACAAAAAAACCACAAGCGAAAACTCATGGCTTTTTTAGTTTCAACCTCTATCCTACCTAACCTCCCTATGTGGTAAAAATCATTTAGGAAATTTCATTTTATAATCCACATCCACAATTCCCTTCGTGATTTTGGCGAGTTTATTTTTCAACATTCTCTTCTTCACTGGGTTCAGATGGTCGGTGAAAAGGATACCATCTATGTGGTCATATTCGTGCTGAATGATGCGAGCAGCGAGTCCTTCGTAGGTTTTTGTATGTTCTACCCAATTTTCATCAAAGAAATTAATCGTTACAAATTCAGGGCGATAAACGTCCTCTCTGATATCTGGAATAGACAGACAGCCTTCTTCAAAAGCCCATTCTTTGCCTTTTTCATCCAAAATATCGGCATTGATAAAAACCTGTTTAAAATCAACCAATGAAGGGTCTTTATCACGTTCTTCCATGTCTTCACCTTCATTAAACGGGCGACCATCCACTACAAAAATGCGAAGATTTAGTCCGATTTGAGGTGCTGCCAAACCAACGCCTTTGGCATTATACATGGTCTCAAACATATCTTCCGATAGTTTTTTGACATCTACGCTATTATCAATATCAACGGTAACTTTTCTTAAAACTGGGTCACCGAAAGCAACTATGGGGTAAATCATTATTAATTTTTTCTATTAAGTCCTCAATTTTTTTGCTGTGTTAGGTTTTAGGGGTTGGGGATTTTTAGTTTAATACGACAAAACCTAACGGCTAACCCCTAAATCATAACATTTACTTACAAAGTTACGCAAAAGATTTATTTTCGCTTCTTTCTTACTCCCCGTTCCTTCATCTGAACGGTATGTTTTTCTAAAATACCCGCTTTTTCTTTTTTCACTTCTTCACGTTTTCGTTGCCCCCAGATGCGTTCTTTAGCAGTTTTAGTGTTTTTTTCGTAATCAATAATGGGTAAGGGGTAATCTTTGCCCAGATGAAAATTATAAATCTCTTGTTCCATTGCCGTCATTTTCCAAGGTTCGTGCGTAAATTCTTTGGGGCAATTCAGCATTTCAGGCACCCATTCATGGATAAATATTCCTTCGGGATCATGCTCTTGCGATTGTTTAATGGGGTTATAAATCCTGACGGTATTGATGCCCGTTACCCCCGCTTGCATTTGAAATTGCGGATAATGAATGCCTGGCTCAAAGTCCAGAAATAGCCTTGCCAAATGATACGAACCCTCTTTCCAATGATGAAATAATTGATGCGTCAGGAAAGAAACCAGCATAGCTCGCATCCTAAAATTGATGTAGCCCGTGGCGTGTAAACACCTCATACAAGCATCCACGAGCGGAAAACCTGTTTTTCCCTCCGCCCAAGCCTTGAAATGTACCTGATTTTCGGAAACCATCATAGTGTCGTACCCGTGATTGAGATTTTCAAATTCCATACGGTCTTCCATCTCAAATTTTTGGATAAAATGACAATGCCAACGCAAACGAGAACCAAAATTGGAAAGTTGCCATTTTAAGGAAGGATTGATTTTCCCCGCCGCCAATTCTGCCTGATAAACCTGCCGAATACTTAAACACCCCCAAGCAATATAAGGTGAAAGCCGACTGCAACCCTTCCGAGATTCAAGCGGTTTGGAGAGCGATTTGGAATAGTTTTTCACTCTATCTTCCAAAAATGTTTGCTGATAACGATGGGCAAAATACTCTCCGCCAGGCTGAAATGCTTTATTCCTTTTTTGGCTTGAATTAGGAAAAATATCCGTAAATTTTGAGGTAATACTTTCTACTAAATTATCACAAACGGTTTCAATTTCAAAAATGGGTTTCTCAGAAATTTGTCCAGATTGTTCAAGCATTATTTCATTTATTTTAGCTTGCGGAGTGTTCATAAAAGTATGCCAATCTTTCACCCAACTTTCTCTATTTTTTCGCCCCCTGAAAACACCATTACATTGATATTCAAGCCATTTGATATTATTTTGTTGGCAAAAATCGGTTATTTGTTTATCTCTATTATACGTAATTTTCAAACCTGTTTCTTGATGTGAGAAGATTTTATTGATACCAAATTCTTCCTGAATTTCTTGAAGAATCGGTAAAACTTCGGAATGCAAAATTCTGATTTCTATGTTATATTTGGATAATTGAGCGTTCAAATCCTGTAAAGATTCCCAAATAAATCGCCAATGTCTTTCAGCATAATGAGGTTCGGCAATCAGGGAAGGTTCAAAGAAATAAAGTAAAATCAAAGGGTGATTTTCTGAAAGGGCGGCTTGCAAAGGAGCATGGTCTCGTAGTCGGAGGTCACGCTTGAACCAAAGAATATTGATGGCTTGTTTTTCCAAAAATGTATGAGATTATTAGCGTTATAATTGCTACTAATAAAACAAAAAAATCATGCCATTGTTCGGGTTTTAACGAAAACTAAATCCATAATTTTAAGAGATTATTATTTTTATAAATCTTCCTTACGAAATTGTACAATATCAAGTATCTTTGCCCTTGCTTTCACAGAATAGAGGGTATCTGTTGCAGTATTACAAGAACAGATTTCACAAAATATTTTAATTTAAAACACAGTGATATGAGCAAAAAAGCGAAATCGAAGAAACCTAAACCTGTTGAAATTCCGATTTCTGTTGCTACATATCCACCAATAAGTATGCAAAGAAACTTTTTTAAAGCACATCCTTGGCATGGCATCCAGATTGGAGCCGATATGCCAAAAATTGTAACGGCATTCATTGAAATTGTGCCAACTGACACTGTAAAATACGAAATTGATAAGGAAACTGGTTATTTGAAAATTGACCGTCCACAGAAATTTTCAAATATTGTTCCTGCCCTTTACGGCTTTGTTCCCCAAACGTATTGTGGCGAACGCACCGCAGAATTTGCCCGTCAAAAATCAGGAAAAGTTATTGAAAAAGGCGATGGTGACCCTTTGGATATTTTGGTTTTATCAGAAAGAACCATCACGCACGGAGACATTATTTGTCAGGCAATTCCCATTGGAGGCATCAGAATGATTGATAAAGGCGAAGCAGATGATAAAATCATTGCCGTGTTGAAAGGTGATTCGATGTACGGAAATTGGAAAGATATTTCAGAATGCCCACAACCCATTATTGACCGTTTGGTGCATTACTTTTTGACCTATAAAAATATTCCAGGTGAAGAAAAAGTAGCCGTTGATATTGATGCAGTTTACGGTGCTGCCGAAGCCCACGAAGTCATTTTACATTCAAGAGAAGATTATCGTAATTTGGTGGGATAATTTTAGTTATTGGTTACTGGTTATTAGTTATTGGGCGAAAATTTAAAAGGCTGAAAACTAATAACCAGTAACTAATAACTGATATCTAATAACCAATCCCCAACATTTTCACCTCCGCCGCTGGCAATCTAAAATCAATATTCCAACCCATAGAACTTGCCATTTGCGAAAGCATTACTACGGCTTGTTTTTTGGCAATTTTGGGTAATTCGCTCGCAATGGCTTGGTTTTGCATGGTTTGTTTGGCATCCGCAAGCAAGGCAGTATATTCTTCATTCTTGAACTTATTGAACATTCCGTGGTCGATGTCGTAAAATTTGTAATCAGAATCAGTACTCAAAATTTCGGGTTCTGGAAACTCTTCAATAATCATTCTGCGAGAACCCTCTTCCCAACGAATTTTCACCTTAGCAAAGTCAAATCCTACTAAAACTTTCGCTTTTGCTACAATCAAAGCCTTTTTATTGACCGTTGTGAGTCCGAATAATACTTCAGATTGCGAGGAATGGTCGTATATTTCCGAAAAATGCCCTTCTGCCAAAACTACTTTAAAAACCTTTTCAACCTTCTCCAAAAGCACCACCGATTCGTTTTTTATCAATGTCCCTTCCTTATTGGTAAATTTATTATATACCGAAAAAATCCCAAATCCAGCAGCGATTCCGATTAAGCAAAAAAGGATGTTAAATATTGAAATCATAATTTTATTTTTATTTTAGGGAAGATTTTGTTTAAAATGAAACCGCCTATAATGAAAGAATACCAACGAGTATTTACACAAAATAATTCCTTAATTAATTGACTAAAATGAGTGAATTGTTTGCTTATGGATAGCTAAAACCAAATAAAATATCAATTTTTTTCTAAAAATAGATATTACCCAAATATACATTTTATTAGAAAGAATTGTAAAAAAATGGTAATTTTGATTCAAAATTAATCATTATTTTATTCTGTCTCTCAAATAACTAATTAAAACCCCAATAACCCCATGCAACAACAAGGTTTACAAACATTTGACTACTTAGTATTTCTTTTTTATTTTATCGTAGTAGCCACTTACGGATATTGGATTTACAACAAGAAAAAAGCCAAAGAAACCAACACACAAGACTTCTTTTTGGCAGAAGGTTCACTCACTTGGTGGGCAATCGGTGCTTCATTAATTGCTTCTAATATTTCTGCCGAACAGATGATTGGAATGTCAGGAAACGGTTTCTCAATGGGGCTTGGTATTTCTACTTATGAATGGATGGCGGCGGCTACATTAATTATCGTGGCAGTATTTTTTATGCCGATTTATTTGAAAAACAAAATCTCTACCATGCCGCAGTTTTTGAGCCAACGTTATAACAAAACGGTAAGTTTGATTATGGCAATCTTTTGGTTGATTTTGTATATTACTGTGAACTTGACCGCCATTTTGTATTTAGGTGCTTTGGCGGTATCAGGAATTTCAGGGATTGAATTTTATACCTGTATGATTTTCTTGGCAGTTTTTGCCGTGATTATTACCATTGGCGGTATGAAAGTTATTGGTTTTACGGATGTTATTCAAGTATTTTTCTTGGTAATTGGCGGATTAGCCGCTACCTACTTAGCGTTAAATTTGGTATCTGGAACAGATGGTTTATCAGGATTAGTAACAGGGTTTAAGCAAATGACCCAAAACCATGATGACCATTTCCACATGATTTATAGAGAAAGTGCAGACCCCCACGGTCACTCAAACTACATGTCATTGCCGGGGCTTACGGTACTTTTTGGCGGGATGTGGATTGTGAACTTAAACTATTGGGGCTGTAACCAATACATTACCCAACGTGCATTGGGTGCGGATTTGGATACTGCTCGTAAAGGACTCTTATTTGCGGCTTTTTTGAAATTATTGATGCCAATTATCGTAACCCTTCCAGGTATTGCCGCTTATGCACTATACCAAAAAGGACTATATCACCAAGAAATGTTGGATGTTACGGGTCAATTTAACCAAGACAGAGCCTATCCGATGTTGCTAAACTTACTGCCTGCGGGTTTGAAAGGCTTATCTTTTGCGGCTTTGACGGCGGCGGTTGTGGCTTCGTTGGCGGGAAAAGCCAACAGTATTTCAACGATTTTTACGCTTGATGTTTTTAGACCATATTTTGCCAAAGACATGAGCGAAAAACAATTGGTTTGGGTAGGTAGAGTGGTAATTGTGGTAGCCATGATTTTGGCGATTGTCATTTCTCCTTTTATGGGCATTGATAAAAAAGGTGGTTTCCAATTCATTCAAGAAATGACGGGATTGCTTTCTCCTGGTATTTTTGCCGCTTTCATTATGGGATTCTTTTGGAAAAGAACCAACTCTGCAGGAGCTTTTTTTGCCATTGTGGGAGGTTTCTTGATTGCCCTTTCTATGCACAACAACTGGCTACCAGGCACAGACTGGACACAAGTTCCGTTCCTCGACCGTATGGGATGGGTTTTTGTTATCTGTATCGTGGTAATGTTTATCTTAGGATTTGTTTTACCTAACGAAAAGAAAGGCTTAGAAATTGATGCTTCGATGTTTAAAACCACCCGAGGTTTTGCCATTGGTGCAACCATTGTATTTATTACATTGATTGTACTTTATACGGTTTTCTGGTAAAAATTACGAATTTTCTTTTTGGGGAATTAAAACAGGCTTTGAGTATTTCAACCTGTTTTAATTCCTTTTTTATTATTTATCAATTCAAAACACTTTCAAAACGTAACCATAAAATTATCATGAAAAAAGTACAACAACTTACACTATTCTTATTTTCCTTTTTCCTACTAAACAAAACCTTTGCCCAAGAGTCTATTCCCCTACCAGAACACCCCAGACCCGATTTTGAGCGGAATGAATGGCTCAATTTGAATGGAAATTGGGATTTTGAGTTTGATAAAAATGATGCTGGAATTACTGAACAATGGTATTCAGGAAAAAAGGCTTTTACCAAAACAATTTCCGTTCCTTTTCCTTGGGGTTCGCCACTTTCGGGGGTAAAGGATGAGGCAGATATTGCTTGGTATGGCAAAAAAATAAACATCAAACCCGAATGGAAAAACAAGCGAGTTTTTGTAACCATTGGGGCATCTGACTGGAAAACTACCGTTTGGCTTGATGGCGTAGAGTTAGGCAGTCATCAAGGGGGTTATACGCCTTTTTCCTTCGAATTGAAAAATCTAAAATATGGCAAAAATCAGGATTTAATCATCCGAGTAGATGATAAACGCCGTGATTTTACGCTTTATGGCAAACAGGGCTACGGCAATGCTCGTGGGCTTTGGCAAACGATATACGTAGAGGCACGAGGACAAAATTTCTTGGATGCGCTACATTTTACACCCAATATTGATAAAAACCAAGTAACCGTAACCGCTTATTTGGCAAGCCCTTCCGCCAAAGACCTTGAGTTTTCGGTTGATATTGTGGGGGTAAAACAAGCAAATATGCGTCAGGTTTTTCCAAAAAATAAAACGGAATATTCTTTTGTAATTCCGATTACTTCGCCTCATTTATGGTCGTTGGATGACCCATTTTTATATACCATAACTGCCAAATTGGGCGATGATGAAGTGAAATCTTACTTCGGAATGCGTAAAATTTCGACTATGTATTTGCCCAATACCAACTATATGTACGTGGCACTAAACAACAAGCCCATTTATCTGCAACTCACCCTCGACCAATCCTATCATCCAACGGGTTTTTATACTTTCCCGAGCGATGAATTTATGAAAAATGAAATCCTTTTGGCTCGCAATATTGGCTTAAATGGTATTCGCACGCACATAAAGGTGGACGTGCCACGCAAACTCTATTGGGCGGATAAATTAGGCGTTTTGGTGATGTCAGATTTACCCAATTTTTGGGGCGAACCCGATAAAAATGCTCAACAAGAATCTGAATATTGTTTGAAAGAAATGATAAAAAGGGACTATAATCACCCCGCTATTTTTTCTTGGATAACCTTTAATGAAACGTGGGGATTGCGTACTAAAAAAGAGGTAAATGGTAAAAAGGAAAGCATTTATTTGCCCGAAACTCAAAAATGGGTTGCTTCGGTTTATCATTTAGCAAAATCATTGGATGCCACTCGTTTGGTAGAGGATAATTCTATTTGTTGTGGAGCTGGGCATACCGAAACCGATATTAATTCATGGCATGAATATTTTCCTGGGGTTACTTGGGAAACCAAATTGAAGGAGATTTCTGATAAAACTTTTGTAGGTAGCGAGTATCATTACGAGAAGGGTTATAAGCAAACGGATGTCCCCAATATCAATTCTGAATGTGGCAATGTGTGGGGATATGACGGCAGTACGGGCGATGTCGATTGGTCTTGGGATTATCACCGCATGATGAATAGCTTTAGAAAATTCCCCAAGATTGCGGGTTGGCTTTATACCGAACACCACGACGTAATTAATGAATGGAATGGTTATTATCGTTTTGATCGTTCTGAAAAAGAAACGGGCGTTGGCGAGTTGGTAGAAGGCATGGCAATTAAAGATTTTCACTCGGATATTTACCTATCGGCAGGCAATGAAATCAGCCGAAGTATGAAGCCAAAAGAGGAGATTTCTCTGCCCCTTTATTTATCAGTAATGACGGATAAAGATTTAGGCTCAGCATTGAATTTGAAAGTGCAAATGTACGGTTATGATGCTTTGGGACAGAAAAAAACGTGGATGACTACCAATAAAACTGTCCCCTATCAAGCATGGTTGCAGAAAGAATTAGAACCCTTGAAATTGACTATGCCCAACGAAAAAGCGGTGGTAATTGTGGCTTTAATTTTAGAAGATAATTCAGGAAATATCGTTCACCGAAACTTTACCACTTTTGTAGTAGAAGGCAATTTACCCAATGAAATGACACTTTTGAATGGTAAAAAAGCCAAATTACTGAGCATCGAACCTAAGAATTTTAGTGATGCTCACTGGTCAAAAAAACAATGGAATGTTTTGGATGGATTGAAAGTGAATGGAGCAGGTTCGGGCTATTTTGAATACAAAATCAAAGTTCCTACTGATATTAATTTAGCTACCGTTTCAAGTGCCACATTTGTGGCAGAACTATCTGCAAAACAGTTATTTGTGAAGGATAGAGAAAATACTAAGATAACAAATGATGATTATATGTTGGGAGCAAAGGCAGAGCCAAGTCAGAATAAAAATTCTTATCCAATGACTGATACTTCCAGATTTCCGAGTGCTGTTTCTGTAAAAATTAATGGTGTTTCAGCGGGTAGATATGACCTGCCAAATGACCCCGCCGACCATCGTGGCATTTTGTCATGGCATTATCAACCACAAGATAAAAAACTGTTGTACGAAGCAGGTTCGTATGGCTATAAAGTCAGCGTAAATATTCCCAAAGAGGCCCTTGAAAAAGCACGGGCTACGGGCGAAATTATTATCAGATTGGAAGTAAATGAAAGTTTGCCAAACGGTTTGGCTATTTATGGAGATAAATTTGGGCGTTATCCAATGAATCCTACGGTAGTTTTTGTGTACTAATTTTTTGATTCGATATTCGATGTTTGGTTTTCGATGTTCGGTTTTTTCCGAATTACAAAAATCGAACATCGAAATCACACCACTCCATTTCGCACTGCCCAAGCTACTAAGCCAGCAATATTTTTAGTACCCGTTTTTTCCATAATTCTATTGCGATGCCCCTCTACGGTTCTCACGCTAAGATTCACCATATCAGCAATTTGGGGAGCAGTTGTACCTTCGCAGATATGTTCTAAAATTTCTAATTCACGGTCAGAAAGATTGACTTCATTATTAAGCGTAAGGTTCTTTTTCCGAGACGATTTATTAATCAAACGGTTGTGCATAACCCGTAAAAGGAACGCTCCGTAATAATAATCTTCATTATGGCAAGTATAAATTGCGTTCTCCACTTCATCGGGGTCAGCATCTTTTAGCAAATATCCATTTGCCCCCAATTCCATCAAATGCGAGACAAAATGGTCTTCATCGTGCATAGAGATGATGATAATTTTCAAGTCAGGATAAATTGCTTTTATTTTGGCAGTAGCACGAATACCATCCAAAACAGGCATAGTCAAATCCATCAAAACCACTTGCGGATGATATACAGGGATTCCGTCCATCAATTCTTGACCATTGGAGGCTTCATAAACAACATCGAAATCTTCATTATTTCGTAAAAATGAAACTACTCCACGACGAAAAATGGCATGGTCGTCGGCTATGGCTACTCTAATTTTTTCCATCTTTTTATTAATAATTTACCACTCCATCCTCGGCAATGGGCTTACTTCTTGCGAACAGAATTCTCCTTCTTCCGCTTTGAAATGCCCTGCCATCGCAATCATTCCAGCATTATCCGTACAATATTGAAAAGCGGGGATGTAAATATTCCAACCTTCTATTTCTCCTAATTTTTGTAATTCAGTCCTTAATCCAGAATTTGCCGAAACCCCTCCTGCAATAGCAATTTCATTAATTTTATATTGTCTGGCTGCCTTTTTAAGTTTTTGCAAAAGAATTTTTATGAGGGTAGATTGCATAGAAGCACATATATCCGCTAAGTTTTCCTCTATAAAATTAGTGTTTTTCTTAGTTTCTTTTTGTAAGAAATACAAAAATGCGGTTTTTATACCCGAAAAAGAATAATTTAATCCCTGCATTTCTACCATCGGGAATTCAAACCGTGTTGGATTGCCTTCTTTGGCATATTTATCAATCAAAGGTCCACCTGGGTATGGCAAGTTTAACAATTTTGCAGTTTTGTCAAAAGCCTCTCCTACGGCATCATCTTGGGTTTCGCCAATGATTTCCATGTGCAGAGGCGAACGGACAAATACTATTTGCGTATGTCCGCCACTCACGGTAAGGCATAAAAAGGGAAATTGCGGTTTTGGTTCTTCGATAAAATGTGCCAAAACATGGGCTTGCATGTGGTTTACGTCAATCAAAGGAATATCCAAACCCATAGCAAGGGCTTTGGCAAAGGACGTTCCTACCAAAAGTGAACCTAAAAGCCCAGGTCCACGAGTGAAAGCAATGGCATTTAGATCGGATTTGGTTATATTTGCTTTTTCAAGTGCCTCCGCCACAACGGGTACGATGTATTGCTGGTGAGCCCGACTCGCCAATTCAGGAACTACTCCACCCCATTTGGTGTGAATAGCTTGACTTGCTACAATGTTGGAACAGAGTTTGCCGTTGATAATAACAGCTGCCGAGCTGTCATCACAAGAAGATTCGATGGCTAATATGGTCATAATAATGCAAAGATAATACCTGATAATTCAAAGGTGAATTAATAAAGAATATTTTAATCAGTGCGGTCCACCGCAGCAGTCTAATCCGTTTTATCTGTGTTCAATCAGATGTATAATGGAATACGGAAAACGCAGATTAGACACAGATAAAAAATAAATGTTACTAAAAATAACTAAAATACTTGTCAAACTTGTCCTCTATTCGATAGTAGGGATGCTTTTGATTGCTGTTTTATTAGTATTTTTTGGTCGTAACCCTTACGTTCAGACCCGTTTGGCTCAATATTATGCTCCTATTTTTTCCCAAAAATTAGGCTATCCCATCGAAATAGATAAGCTCACCCTCCGTTTCATGGACGAAGCTACCCTCGAAGGCGTGCGTATAAGAGATTATCAAGGCTATCAGATGATTAATATTCAGAAAATAGATATTGATTTTGATGCAGGAAGATTACTCAATCTGACGGTTCCACTTTTAGGCGTAAAAGGTGATTCTACCAAAACCCAATTGGATTACGTTCGTTTGTATCGTCCTATCATTAAGTTAGTCACTGATAAAAAAGGCGATTTGAATATTGATGAGTTTATCCGCAGAATCAATAAATTAGCAGAATCGCCTACCCCAAAAAAGAATTCTACCCCCACCCCATTCATTATCAACGATGCTGAAATTGTGGATGGTATTCTAATGATGGACGATGAGACGGAAAAACCTATGAACAACAGACGTTCGTTTGACCATTATCATTTTAAACTCGACGACCTCAATGCCCAACTCACTGATTTTACGCTAATTAGAGATACCGTTTCTTTCAAAACCGTCTTGCGGGCGTATGACAAAGCCTCTGATTTTAAAATTAAAACCCTGAGAACCAAGTTCTTAATTTCGGATACACAAATGCGATTTGATGATTTATTACTTCGGGTGAATAATACCGTAATCCGAAATAAAATCAGAATGTCGTTCAAAAGTCAGAAGGATTTTAAATATTGGAACTCAAAGGTGCGTATGCAAGCCGATTTTGACTCCTCGGTGGTTTTCTCGAATGATATTGGTCGCATTGTCAATTCTATGTATGAGTTTAAGGATGTTTATTACCTCAATGGCAATTTTGATGGTACGGTAAACGACTTTAAACTCAAAAATTTTGATTTATATTTTGGTAATAAATCAAAATTGAAGGGAGATTTTACCTTTAAAGGTTTGCCCAATATTCCCAAAACTTTCATGAACTTGAAAATGCGGAAATCTTATGTACAAGTAGCTGATTTAGAAAAATATATCGGAAAAAGTAGCGCAAAAACCCTTGAAAAATTTGGTCACGTGATGTTTGATGGAACGTTTGTGGGAACAACTTCTACCTTTAAAACCACTGGCTTAATGGAGTCAGATTTGGGTAAAGTGGATGTTGATTTAGCCATGGCATTGAAGTCCAATTCTGCCAATACAACTTATGATGGCACGTTGAAGTTAGACAATTTCAAATTGAGTAAATTGATTGAAGATGCGGGTGAATTTGGCGATTTGACGCTTTCGGGTAAGGTAAAAGGGCAAGGTTTATCCATTAAAGATGCCGTTTTGGATTTTGACGGTAACGTAAAACAATTCATTTACAATAAATATTCTTACAAAAATATCTATGTAAACGGCAAACTTTCCAAAGAATTATTTGATGGCAGAGTGGCAGTGAAAGACACCAATTTGACCTTCGATTTATTCGGAAAAGTGGATTTGCGGGAAGGCAAAGACCAAGTAGATTTATTAGGAAAACTCACCAGAGCAAACTTGAAAGCTCTCAATTTTACCAAAGAAGATTTACGAGTTTCCACGATACTTGATGTTCAATCAAGGGGTAGAAAATTGGATAATTTGATTGGAAGAGCCAATTTTTTGAATACCTATATTACCCTCGAAAAGAAAAATTTAATTTTAGATTCTCTCCAAATTTTTTCGCAAATCAATGAAAAATCAAGGCGTTTGGCATTACATTCCGACTTGGTAAATCTGGATTTCACGGGTTCGTTCCAACCTTCGCAAGCCATCAAAGATTTAAAGGTATTGGTGGAAGAATATAAAATTTATTTCACGGGTGATGAAGCCACACGAAAGGCATATTATGACAAAAAATCACCACTACCTCCACAAGTCTATAAGATTGATTATCAGTTTTTTCTGAAAAATTTTGACCCTATTTTAGCCTTTGTTTACCCCGAAGGACATATTTCTAAAAAGACCTTAATTGAGGGTAATTTTGGTATTGGAAATACCTCTGTGTTTGCCCTAAATTCTAAGATTGATACACTTTTTTTGAGTGAAAAATATAAGTTTTATAAATCGGAAGTTGATTTAAACAGTTCCAAATTTTATAATAATCCTGAAGTTTTAGCTTCCTTAATTTTGAATTCTAAAAATCAGAAAATCAGCGTTTTAGCCCCGACTGAAAACCTCGAAGCGGAAGCCTCTTGGGAGAAAGACCGCATTGCTTTCACGAGCGGACTCAAGCAAGTGGGTACACAAAACAGAGCCGATTTGAACGGTACATTAAAGTTTATTCAAGATGGTTTAGAACTGCAATTCAAGCGTTCTAAATTTCATTTATTAGACCAAAATTGGAATATTAATCCTAATAATTTATTGACTATTATTGGCAGTGAATTGAAGTCGGAAAACTTCATTATCAACAACTTAGACCAATTCATTGCCTTAGACGGTCTGATTTCACAGGATTCACTTCAACCGCTAAAATTCAGAGCTAAAAACTTTAAATTAGAAACCCTTGCCCCACTTATTTCACTAAACGTCAAGGGCTTAGTGAATGGCGAATTGGATTTGAAAAATATCTACAAAAACATCAATGCTGAAAGTAATTTATCCATCGAAGGTTTAGCCATTGATAATTTTTTGTTTGGTAATATTACAGGAAATGGCGTTTTTGATAATGAAAAACAGATTCTAAATCTTGATTATTCATTGCAAAGATTGAACAATAAAATTCTATCAGTAAAAGGTATTTATGACCCTAAAAACAAGGAAAAATCATTGGATTTATTGGCAACTTTAAACCAAACCAATCTCCAAATTTTAGAGCCATTTACTAAGGGACTTTTCTCAAATATCAGTGGCGTTGCCGACGGTACAATTAATGTTTCAGGCAATCTTTCTCATCCCATTTTAGAAGGAGCAATCGACATCAAAAAAGGCTCATTATTTTTCGACTATCTAAAATCTGTTTTGAATTTTGAAGACAAATTGACCTTTGAACCTGATGAGATTAGAGCAAAATCACTAAAATTAACGGATGATGAAGGGAATAAAGGAACACTGAAAGGTAGCGTTTTTTATGATGGCTACAAAAACTTCAATGTTCAATTACAAGCAGACATCAATCGCTTCAAAATCTTGAATACCACCCGCAAAGACAATGACCTTTATTACGGAACAGCTTACGCAACGGGCAAGCTAAACTTGGGTGGTTCGTTCAATGATTTGACCATCACAACTGACGTAAAAAGCGATAGAGGAACACGTCTATACATTCCGCTTGATAAGGCACAAGATGCTGGTGGTCAGGAAGATATAGAATTTATGAGTGCCGTTATTAAGCGTGATTCTATCAATAAAAAACAAGGAATTACGCAGGTGAGTACCAGTGGAATCAAGATGGATTTAAACTTTGAACTTACGCCAGATGCTTACGGAGAAGTTCAGTTTGATAAGCAAACGGGCGACATCATGCGTGCCTATGGAGCTGGAAAAATCAACTTGAAAGTAGATACCAGAGGCGGTTTCGACATGACGGGCGACTATAATATTGAACGTGGCGACTATACTTTTACCTTCCAAAATATCCTAAATAAAAAGTTTAGCATCAAACAAGGTAGTAGAATTGCTTGGTCGGGCAATCCGTATGAAGCCATCGTAGATATTAAGGCTACCTATATGCAAAATTTGAGTTATTTAGGGTCAGTAATTGATACCGTGGGCAACTCAAATCTAAAAAATCAAACTGAATATACTCGTCGTTATCCCGTAGATGTTACGATAAATTTGAAAGATAGGCTTCTGCAACCTACCATTACTTTCGATATGAAACTGCATGATTTTCCTCAAATTCCTTTGTTCAATTCAGGGGTAACGGCTTTCGAAAATAGAATCAAAACGGATGAGCAGGAAATGAATCGTCAGGTAAGTAATGTACTTTTATTGAACTCTATGTTACCGCAAAATAGTTCAGCTTTTGCATCAATAAATTTAGTGAGTACGCTCTCAGAATTGCTTTCTAACCAAATCAGTAGTGCTTTTTCGCAAATTGACCCCAATCTGAATGTGGATTTATCGGTGAATGGAACGGCTCTTAATCAAGATTTAATCAACAACCTTCAATTGAGGCTGTCTTATAATTTCAATAACCGTTTCAGATTAACTCGTAGTGGTGGCTTCACAACGGCATCCAATCAAACAAACGCCCAATCACTTATTGGCGACTGGGCATTGGAATGGTACATTACCAAAGACGGTGCATTGCGTTTCAAAACCTATAACCGCAACCTACAAACATCCATTGCGGGAGCATTAAGCAACAGCCAAACCTTCACAGCGGGCGGTGCCAGTTTGCTTTATACGAAGAGTTTTAATTATATCTTTTCAGAAAAAAAGAAAATGCAAAAAGCTGCTAATCCGAGTGCTACGGCTTTGAAGGAGTGAGTTTTTCTACTTGATTTTGAAACATTTGAAGTAGAAAGCCTATCACAATCACCGCTACGCATCCAATCAAATTCAACCACAAAAACGCCGTCAAATCTATCCACCACGCATAAATTACAATTCCTTCGGCAATGATGGCCGCCCAAAATACGGCATTACTTTTAATGGATTTAAAGTAAAAAGCTACCAAGAAAACCCCCAAAATTGTACCGTAAAACCATGAGCCTAAGATATTTACGGCTTCAATCAAGCTACCAATATTGGCAGTAAATTCTGCCACGATAATGCAGAAAATCCCCCAACATAAGGTAGAAATTTTAGACGCATTCAAAAAGTGTTGTTC
>JANPGQ010000196.1:0-4295 GCA_031423975.1 Cytophagales bacterium
CGTTTTTTTTCGATAAAAGTAAAAAATCTTTTGTTTACAGCTCTTCCTTCACTTTCCAATAATCCTGTCTCTACTTCAATGCCTGACTGACGAAGTTTGTCAATTCCCTTTCCGCCCACTAATGGATTGGGGTCGTGATTGCAAACATATACTTTCTTGACTTGGTGTTTTATCAATAAATCTGCACAAGGAGGCGTTTTTCCGAAATGTGAGCAAGGTTCAAGCGTAACATAAACTTCTGATTGTGAGAGCATTGATTTATCATAAACCGAATTAATAGCATTAACTTCTGCATGAGCTTCTCCATATTTTTGATGCCAGCCTTCGCCAATTATTTTTCCTTCATGCACAATTACACAACCCACCATAGGGTTAGTGGAAACTGCCCCAGCACCCAAACGAGCGAGTTGCAAAGCACGTTGCATGAAGAATTGTGAAGTATGAGTTGTGTGTGGGAAACGCTTTACTTGTAAGTTGTGCATTTGGTTGCTTTGGATTTTATAAAGTAACTTTGCTTTTTAATCTAAAATATGAACTCCTCAAAGATACTTTTCAATCAATTAGTTTCCGAAATTACGTCAGTTTATGAAGAAAACGAAGCAAAAAGTATAATCTATTTATTGCTGAAACATTATTTAAATCTTTCCAAAACTGATATTTTTTTAGATAAAAATATTTTGCAAATATTTGATTTTCAGGAAATTATACAAAAAATAAAAGCCCACCAACCTGTCCAGTACATCATCGGAGAGACAGAATTTTATGGTAGGAAATTTAAAGTTACACCTAATACTTTGATTCCAAGACCTGAGACTGAGGAGTTAGTTCAGTTAACAGTCAACAGTTATCACTTAACAGTTATTAGTAAACAATTCGGCAGTGAACAATTATCAATGAAAAATGGCACTTACAATGCTAAGGCTACAATATTAGATATTGGTACTGGTTCGGGTTGTATTGCTATTTCTTTGGCTTGTGAATTGCCTGAGGCTCAGGTATATGCGTATGATATTTCGGACGAAGCCCTAAAAATTGCTAAAGAAAATGCAGAAAGTAACGGAGCAAATGTAATTTTTGAAAAAGTGAATATCCTCGAACCATTCATCATTCACCGTTTACCGTTTACTGTAATCGTTAGCAATCCGCCTTACGTAATGAACGCTGAAAAGGATGAAATGGAACGAAACGTTTTGGAGTATGAACCACATTTGGCTCTATTTGTGGAAGACAATAACCCTTTAATTTTTTACCAAAAAATTGCAAAGTTTGCTGCTAAAAATTTGATTGACAAGGGTTTATGTATTGTAGAAATTAATCAAGCTTTTGGCTTTGAAACCGCAGAATTGTTTTATAATCAAGGATTTAGTGACGTTGAAGTGATAAAAGATATGTTTGGTAAAGATAGGATAGTGAAAGCTGTTTTTTAATTGATAATTGACAATTGATAATGAATCGTTTTACCCTTTTCAATAAAAAAAGCCCCAAAATTAATGAAATTTTCGGGCTTTTTTTAACTATTAATTATTCATTGTCAATTATCAACTAACTTAATATGCTCTAATCTCTACGCCTTTCATAAAGTTTACAAAGGCAGTATTTACTACTTTGTTACCGCCTGGGGTTGGGTAATTTCCTGTAAAATACCAGTCGCCTGTATCATTTGGGCACGCTTTGTTTAGATTTTCAACGGTCTGATATACGATTGCTAATTCGGCTTTCATATTGTTTGGTTTTACTAAATCTGCAATTTTTTCAGAAATTTCTTCTACCGTGAAAGGCTCATAAATGGCTTTTACAAAATTTTCCTCCGAAGCAGTTCCCAATTCAATTGCCGCCAAACAACGCCCTAAAGTATCTTCTAAAACTTCGTCTAAATTTCGTTCTACCAACAATTCATACGCCGCACGGAAAGCTACAAATTCTTTCATCCTCGACATATCAATTCCGTAGCAATCGGGATAACGAATCTGTGGGGCAGACGATACAATTACAATCTTTTTTGGTCCCAATTTATCCAGTAAAGTGATAATTGAGCGTTCCAGCGTAGTTCCTCTTACAATAGAGTCATCAATTAATACCACATTATCGACCCCCTTTTTGATTACTTCAAAAGTTGTATCATACACATGGGCAACCATATCATTACGGTCGGCATCATTGGTGATGAAGGTACGAAGTTTTACGTCTTTCGAAATTAACTTCTCAACTCTCGGACGGAAGGTCAATAAATCATCGAGGTCTTTTTCAAACAAAATACCTTCCAAAATCGCCTTTTTGCGTTCTTTTGCCAAATGGTCTTCCAAGCCCTCAATCATACCCAAAAAGGCAGTTTCAGCGGTGTTAGGAATATAAGAAAATACGGTATTTTTTAGGTCAAAATTAACCTCTTGAAGGACTTGTGGAATCACTAAACGTCCTAATTGCTTGCGTTCAGCGTAGATATTAGGGTCGGACGCTCGTGAGAAATAAATGCGTTCAAAACTACAAGACTTTCTTTCAATGGGTTCAATAAATTGCTTTTCTGAATAACTCCCATCTTTATTAATTATCAGAGCATAGCCAGGTTTTACTTCTCTGATTTCATCATAATTACAATTAAAACTGGTCTTAATTGCTTGTTTTTCAGAAGCTACCACTACGACTTCATCATCGGCATAATAAAAGGCTGGTCTAATTCCTGCGGGGTCTCTTGCTACGAATGCAGCACCATATCCCGTGAGTCCACACATTGCGTATCCACCGTCAAAATCTCGGCATGAACGTTGTAAAACTCTTTGTAAATCAATATTTTCCTCAATAATATCTGACAATTCAGGGTTCTGAAATTCACTTCTAAAATAATCAAATTGGCGTTGGTTTTCTTCATCCAAAAAATGACCAATTTTTTCCATAACCGTTACCGTATCCACTCTTTCTTTGGGATGTTGCCCCAACGAAACCAATTTATCGAACAGTTCATCTACATTGGTCATATTGAAGTTTCCTGCCATCACCAAGTTTCGAGAACGCCAATTACTTTGCCTAAGCATGGGGTGACAGTTTTCAATTTCATTTTGCCCGTGTGTTCCGTAGCGTAAATGCCCCAAGAGAACCTCACCCGAAAAAGCCACATTCTCCTGAATCCAATGAGCATCTTTGGCGTGTTCTTTATTGCCTTTGAGAGCCTTCTGAAATTTTTTATGGATTTTCCTGAAAATATCAGGTACAGCATTCTGTTCGACCGAACGATAGCGACTGATGTAGCGATGTCCCGCAGGTACATCAATTTTGATATTGGCAACACCCGCTCCGTCTTGCCCTCGGTTCACTTGTTTTTCCATCATCAAATACAATTTGTTCAAGCCGTAAAGGGGCGTGTTGTATTTATTGATGTAATACTGGTAATCCTTCCGAAGACGGATAAGTGCTATACCGCACTCGTGTTTAATTGCGTCAGACATGACCTTTTGGTAAAGTTTTGAATTGAAAGAACTTCATTTTAAGTAAATAAAGTTCCGTAAACCAATCGTATTCAATGAGGGTTCAGTAAATTTTCGCAATAAATCTTGATTAAATGATAATAAAGAATGTGTTAATCTTCTGATAGCAAAATTAGGGAAATTTTACGGGAATTTGCAAGTGTTTGTTCATAACAATTCAATGATTTTTGTAGATACCATTGAAGCAAATTGTATCTAAATCCTGTAAATGCTTATATTCATCATAAAAACCTTATTTTTGTAAGGATTAAACTACGATTAAGACAAATTTCACAAAATTTTTATGAAAACAAAGACAAAATTTACCGTACTACTATCTGGATTATTTATCACTTCGTTTTTTTCTGAGGCTCAGGATACTACTACTGTAGAAAGAAAAAACTTTGTAGAATCGGGGTTAATGCTTTCCAGTGGTTCACAAACACCCTTTTGGTTAAGAACCAATGTGTTGGGTATTGTACCAAATACTGGGCAAAATTTTATGCTCCAAGCGGGATTTTATCAGCAGTATGCTAAGAAAAATAATATTCCAAAAAAATATAGCTGGGGTTATGGATTGAGACCCGTTGTAAATATAAACGAAAAAGGTGTAGATTTTTTATTACCCGAAGCATATTTAAAAGCAAAAGTTGGCATTTTTGAGTTTTGGGGAGGTCGAAGACAAGAAGTTATTGGACTTTCAGATTCCTCTGGTTTGGGAACAGGACCTATTACGTGGTCAAGCAATGCTTTACCCATGCCAAAAGTTCAGTTTGGAACACCCAATTTTGTAAACATCGCTTTCAAAGGACTTTTTGCTGTAAAAGTAAGTTATGC
>JANPGQ010000197.1:0-15422 GCA_031423975.1 Cytophagales bacterium
ATGCTTTTTTTTGCAAATTTATCTGTGTAGATACGACAGCAATTAAATTGGAAGGGCTTTTTTTGTTTACGCTTTACATGATAATATTATCCTTTAATTTTAATCCAAACTTAATGTCTTACGATATAACCCTTTGTGCAGGTGGCGACTGTTCTATCAAACAATTTTGCTACCGCCATACTGCTGAGATTTTGGGCAGACAAAATTTCTTTGGAAACTTGCCCTGCGATACCACAAAAAACACCTATGAATATTTCCTAAAAAATGAATTTTACGAGGAACTCATTCGCCAAAGAGCTTACCAAATTTGGGAGAAGAATGGCAGAAAATTGGAAGATGGTTTCAGCAATTGGGAACAAGCCGAAGATGAATTTTTCGGAAAAGACTAAATTTCAAAATGCAGTTTTACGATTATTTTCTATTCTGAACTAAAAACGCTATTGTTTGGGCGTTTGGCGGTATAACAGGGTGAAAAATAATTTGCAATTTTGTAGTGTGAAATACCTAATGAATAATTTATAAAACTATGCAGAAGAGAAATTGACATATTATCATGTACATGCTTCGGAGAAGCAAAACCTTTGTAGAAATAGAACATGATAATCCACTATGCTTCGGAGAAGCAAAACATTAAAAACAATGGCAGACGTTTTTTCACAATTATACATACACATAGTTTTCTCGCCCAAACATCGAGAAGCATTAATTCACCCAGATTGGGAAGAAAAATTACATAAATATGTTATGGAATAGTTCAAGGAAGAGGGCATAAATTACTAGCCATTGGAGGAATGCCTGACCACATTCATATTTTCGTAGGACTAAAACCTGTTGAGGCGATTTCGGATTTAGTGAAGGAAATAAAAACAGCCTCTAATGATTTTGTAAAAAGTGAAAATTTATCAAAATACAAATTCGACTGGCAAAAAGGATATGGTGTTTTTTCTCATAGTCGCTCACAGTTGGATGCGGTCTGCAAGTATATTTTGAATCAAAAAGAACATCATAGCAAAAAGACATTTCGAGAAGAATTTATGAAGTTTTGTGATGATTTTGGAATAGAAATTGGTAAGAAAGAATTTTTTGAATGGTTTGATTGAGAGAGAATTTAAGGTTCAGCATCTCCGATGCTTTTCATCTTCCAATCATAATCATTTTCTACAAATGTTCAACCTCTCCGAGGTTTTAAAAAAATAAAAAATAAAAAATAAAAAATCAAGCGTAAAAATATGAGTAAACAAACCTTATTCGACAAAGTGTGGGATGCACACGTTGTTCGTAAAATCGAAGATGGTCCAGATGTATTTCTGATTGACCGTCATTTTATCCATGAAGTAACCAGTCCAGTTGCCTTTTTAGGATTGGAAAGCCGTGGCATTGGGGTACTTTTCCCTGCCCGTACTTTCGCTACTGCCGACCACAACACGCCAACGATTAACCAACATTTACCCGTAGAAGACCCCCTTTCTGCCAATCAATTATTGCAATTGGAGACCAACTCGGCAAAATATGGTATTTCTCACTGGGGATTGGGACACGCCAAAAACGGTATTGTTCACGTAGTTGGTCCAGAAAACGGTATCACCCTTCCAGGTATGACCATCGTATGCGGTGATTCGCACACTTCTACGCATGGTGCATTCGGGGCAATTGCCTTTGGTATTGGTACTTCGGAGGTTGAAATGGTGCTTTCTTCACAGTGTATCATGCAACCAAAACCGATGAAAATGCGGGTAAACGTGAATGGGCAATTGGGTAAAGGTGTGATGCCAAAAGACGTTACCTTGTATATCATTGCACAACTTTCGGCGGCAGGTGCTACGGGTTATTTTGTGGAATATGCGGGTGATGTATTCGAGAATATGTCGATGGAAGGACGTATGACAGTTTGTAATATGTCGATTGAAATGGGTGCAAGAGGTGGCATGATTGCTCCTGACGAAACCACTTTCAATTACTTGAATGGTCGTGAGCAAGCTCCGAAAGGTGAGGCTTGGGAAAAAGCAATGGCTTATTGGAAAACCCTCAAAACTGACGATGGAGCTATATTTGACAAAGAATATACTTTTGATGCTGCCGATATTGAACCACAAATCACGTATGGTACAAACCCAGGTTTAGGAACGGGTATTTCTCAAAATATCCCAATGGCAAATCAGGTAATTGACGGAGAAGCCAGCTATAAAAAATCATTGGGCTATATGGGTTTTGCTGAAAACGAGCAAATCATCGGGAAGAAAATTGATTATGTTTTCTTGGGAAGTTGTACCAATGGTCGTATCGAAGATTTCCGTGCTTTCGCTTCTATTGTGAAGGGGCGTAAAAAAGCGGATAACGTAACGGCTTGGTTAGTACCAGGTTCGCACGTGGTAGAATCTCAGATTAAAGAAGAAGGTATTTTGGATATTTTGACTGAAGCAGGTTTTTTACTTCGCCAGCCAGGATGTTCGGCTTGTTTAGCAATGAATGACGATAAAATTCCTGCGGGAAAATATGCCGTTTCAACGTCAAACAGAAACTTTGAAGGTCGTCAAGGACCAGGAGCAAGAACGCTTTTGGCTTCGCCGTTGGTGGCTGCTGCGGCGGCTGTTACGGGGGTAGTTACTGACCCAAGAGAGTTTTTATAATCTAATAACATAAACAATGGCATACGATAAATTCACCATACTTACATCCACCGCAGTACCATTACCCATGGAAAATGTGGATACCGACCAAATAATTCCTGCACGCTTTTTGAAAGCAACGAAACGTGAAGGTTTTGGCGATAATTTATTCAGAGACTGGCGTTATAACAACGACGAATCTCCAAAGCAAGATTTTGTGCTTAATAATCCCACTTACTCTGGCAGTATTTTAGTAGGTGGCAGAAACTTCGGTTCGGGTTCAAGCCGTGAACACGCCGCTTGGGCGATTTACGACTACGGTTTCCGTTGTGTAATTTCAAGTTTCTTTGCGGATATTTTCAAAGGTAATGCCTTGAATATCGGGATTTTACCCGTAACAGTTAGCCCAGAGTTTTTAGATAAAATCTTCTTGGCAATTGAAGCAAATCCAAAAGCAGAAATCGAAGTAAATCTTCCAGAGCAAAAAGTTACGATTGTGGCATCTGGCGAAAGCGAAGGCTTTACCATCAATGGCTACAAGAAAAACAATATGCTGAATGGCTTTGATGACATTGATTATTTGCAATCAATGAAAGCTGAAATAGCTGCATTCACAGAGAAGAGTCTTTATTAAGAAGTGATGAGTAATAAGTGATAAGTGATAAGTTTTAAACGATAAGTTATGAGTTATAAGTATAATCTTACAACTTAATATTCATAATTTACCAGCTAAAACTCATCACTTATAACTCATCTCTCATCACTAACAAAAAATATGCGACATATAGAAATCATGGACACCACCCTACGGGATGGTGAACAGACCAGCGGAGTATCTTTCTCAGCTTCTGAAAAACTGACAATTGCTCAATTATTATTGACCGAAGTAAAAGTTGATCGTTTGGAAATTGCCTCTGCACGAGTTTCAGACGGTGAATTTGATGCCGTAAAGAAAATTACTACTTGGGCAAAGGAGAATGATTGTTTAGACAAAATTGAAGTCTTGACTTTTGTGGACGGAGACACATCCATCAATTGGATGATAGAAGCGGGTGCAAAAGTGATGAATCTTCTTACTAAAGGTTCATTAAACCACCTAACGCATCAACTCAAAAAGACTCCAGAACAGCATTTTGCAGAAATTGCCCAAGTGATTACATTGGCTCGTTCAAAAGGTATTTTATGTAATGTTTATTTGGAGGATTGGAGTAATGGAATGCGAAATTCACCCGAATACGTGTTGAAATACCTTGATTTCCTAACGAAACAGCCCATTGAAAGGGTACTTCTGCCTGATACTTTGGGTGTGCTTACACCCCGAGAAACCTTTGACTTTCTGGATGCCATCGTGAAACGCTATCCAGATACGCACTTCGATTTTCATGCTCATAACGATTATGATTTGAGTATCGCCAACGTGATGGAATCTATCCGTGCGGGCGTACATGGCTTGCACCTAACCGTGAATGGCATGGGCGAACGGGCTGGGAATGCACCCTTGGCAAGCACTATTGCTGTGTTGAACGACTTTATGCCCGAAGTAACTACTACCGTGGTCGAAAAATCTTTGTATTCAGTTAGTAAATTGGTAGAGACTTTTTCAGGTTTCAGAATCCCCGTAAACAAGCCTGTAGTAGGTGAAAATGTATTCACACAAACGGCTGGTATTCATGCAGATGGCGATAATAAGAAGAATCTTTATTTCAACAATTTATTACCCGAACGCTTCGGAAGATTACGTCAATACGCTTTGGGAAAAACCTCTGGAAAGGCAAATATTGAGAAAAATCTGCAAACATTAGGTATTAAATTATCCGATGCTGACCTCAAAAAAGTTACCCAAAGAATTATAGAATTGGGTGATAGGAAAGAGGTGGTTACAAAGGAAGATTTGCCCTACATTATTTCAGATGTTCTTGATTCTGAGGCAATTGAAGAGAAAGTAAAAGTTTTGAATTATGTGTTAACCCATTCAAAAAACCTAAAACCCTCCGCAACGCTTCAAGTACAAATTGGGGAAGAAGTTTTTGAAGAATCAGCCCAGGGTGATGGTCAATACGATGCCTTTATGAATGCCCTGAAAAAGATTTATTCCAAGAAAAATATCGAGTTGCCTGAATTAACGGACTATGCCGTCAGAATCCCACCAGGAGGAAAAACGGATGCCCTTTGCGAAACAATTATTACTTGGGATTTTAGAGGAAAATCTATGAAAACAAGAGGTTTAGATTCAGACCAAACTGTTTCCGCAATCATTGCAACTCAGAAAATGTTAAATGTAATTTAAAAATGAAAAAACACATATTAGTAGTCCCAGGGGACGGAATTGGGCAGGAAGTAACTGCCATTGGTAAAAAAGTTTTAGAGAAAATCGCCGAGAAATTCGGTCACGATTTCACGTATGACGAAGCCCTCATCGGTCACGTGGCCATCGAAGCCACGGGCGACCCTCTTCCAGAAGAAACTTTGGTAAAAATGCGTGCTTCAGACGCCATTCTTTTTGGAGCGGTTGGGCATATCAAATACGACAACGACCCACACGCCAAAGTACGTCCAGAACAAGGACTCTTGAAAATGCGTAAAGAATTAGGTCTGTACGCAAACCTTCGTCCCATCAAATTATTTGACGAATTATTAGAAGCCTCTTCTATCAAACCAGAAATCTTGAAAGGAGCAGACATTATGTTCTTCCGTGAATTGACGGGTGATGTATATTTTGGAAAGAGAGAGAGAATCGAAGACGGAAATACAGCTTACGATACGATGATTTACAGCAAATATGAAGTAGAACGTATTGCTCGTAAAGCATTTGATTCCGCTATGACTCGTGGTAAAAAATTAATGTCCGTCGACAAAGCTAACGTCTTGGAATCGAGCCGTTTATGGAGAGAAACTGTGCAAGAAATCGCCAAAGAATATCCAGAAGTAACGGTAACCCACCAATTTGTGGATTCATGTGCGATGATGTTAATCAAAGATCCAACCCAATTTGACGTAGTAGTAACGGGCAATTTATTCGGAGATATTCTAACGGATGAAGCCTCACAAATTGCAGGTTCAATGGGAATGTTGGCTTCGGCTTCTATTGGAGACAGCACGGGTGTCTATGAGCCAATCCACGGTTCTGGGCATGATATTGCTGGCAAAGGCGTTGCTAATCCAATGGCTTCGGTACTTTCAGCAGCTTTATTATTAGATATTTCTTTTGGTTTGAAAACAGAATCAGATGCCATTATTGCGGCAATTGATGGCGTATTGAAAGCAGGTTTCCGTACAGGCGACATCGCAACGAAAGATACTCCAAAAAATATGATTTTGGGTACAGATGCGATTGGTGAGGAGATTTTGAAGCGTTTGTAATTTGATGTTCGGGATTCGATGTTCGGAAAACGAATCCCGAACATCGAACCGAGCGACGGTCGCATCGAATTCTAAAACTGCTCTGTTCCTGCAAAAAAGAAACTTCCTTCAATCCCAGCATTTTCGTCCGAATCAGACCCATGGATAGCATTTGCTTCAATTGATTTGGCAAATAATTTACGAATTGTTCCTTCGTCAGCATTCGCTGGATTAGTTGCTCCAATTAATACACGGAAATCAGCCACGGCATTTTCTTTCTCTAAAATCATCGGAACAATTGCTCCTGACGACATATATTTACATAAGTCTCCGTAAAAAGGTCTTTCAGCGTGAACCGCATAAAACTCTCCTGCACGTTCTGCCGTCAATAAAGTCTTTTTCATTGCCACGATTTTGAAGCCAGCCTCCTCAATCATCTTAATAATTGCCCCCGAATTTCCGTCTGCCACCGCATCAGGTTTAATCATCGTGAATGTTCTGTTAGTTGCCATATTTGGTCTTTAAATTTGTATTGAGTAAAATTTTCACAAAATTACGCAAACATGAACCGTTTTAGAAACCTTACGGTCTTTTTTATGAATATTTCTCAGTAACTTTGCGTTCTATTTTTTTGACACAACCACATATATAGTAGCTAATTGAGTTAAATGTTCAGTTTACGGTTTTAAATTTAAGAGTTGTTGCTCATAAACTCAAAAGCCTTACACTAATATACTCTAATTTACAGTAATGCAACAATTAGAATCCTTTCGTGAGTTAATCAGCACGCCAAAAAATATTGTGATTACAACCCACTTCAAACCCGATGCCGATGCCCTTGGGTCGTCTTTGGGTTTAGCTGGCTATCTCAAAAAGAAAGGACATCATGTTACCGTGATTACCCCCTCAGACTATCCAAAATTTATCGCATGGATGGCTGGAAATGAGGATGTTATCAATTATGAAGATTATAAAAATAGAGGTAAAAATAACCGCCTAATTGCCAATGCTGATATTATCTTTTGCTTAGACTTCTCAGTTTTAGCACGTATTGAAGCCATGGCAGATGCCGTGAGACAATCCAAAGCCGTGAAAGTAATGATTGACCATCATACCTTTCCAGAAGATTTTGCTCAGTTTACTTACCACGATACCAAAGCAGCGGCAACAGCTCAGTTGATATTTCAGTTAATAGAGTTATTGGGTGACAAAGCCCTCTTGGACATACCCATTTGTGAGTGCCTCTACGCAGGTATCATGACGGATACGGGTTCGTTCCGCCACCCAAGCACTACGCCAGCCGTACACCGAATTGCGGCAGATATTATGGAACTTGGCGTGAATACCAATCTTATTCACCGTAGAATTTATGACAGTTCAACGGCAGAAAGAATGAAGTTTTTGGGTTATGTGTTATCTGAAAAATTAGTTGTTTTGCCCGAATATAAAGTTGCCTATTTTACCGTTACCGAAGAAGAACTAAAAAAATACAATTCACAAACAGGTGATACTGAGGGAATTGTAAATTATGGCTTACAGATTGAAGGAATCGTAATGTCGATAATCATCGTGGACAGACCCGAAGCCGTCAAAATGTCATTCCGTTCGGTAGAAGAGTTTGCGGTCAATCAATTAGCCTCAAAATATTTCAACGGCGGTGGACACAAAAATGCCTCGGGCGGAAAAACCACGGGCATTGGTTTAGAAGGAACCGTTGAAAGATTATTGAGCATTTTACCTGAATACCAAGAAGCTCTTTTGGCAGTAAAAAGTTAGGATAAAAGGAAGTGGATAGAAGGAAGTAGAAATTTTATAAATCAAATATAAAGTGCAAGTAATTATCTAAAAATCAAATACTTAATACTTTGTACCGAATACTTAATACAACAATAAATCAGATAAAAATCAAAAAAATGTTAAAGAAACTTAGTGTAGTAATGCTTGCCGCAATGGCATTGACGGGATGTAACAAAAATCGTGTCGAAGTTGTAGAAGGTGTAAAAATTCAATTTCATAACCACGACGATAAAGCTAAAAAATTGAAAGAAGGCGATATTCTTTCTTTCTTAGTAACCGTAAAAACAGGTAGTGATTCTTTGTTGAGCCCTCCAGTTGACCCTGCAAAACCCGCTCGTGATATGATTCAGCCAAAAGGACAAGGTGGTTTTAAAGGTTCATTCCAAGACGGTTTGCGTTTGTTGGCATTAGGTGATAGTGCAACCATCTATGTTCCAGTAGATTCATTGGCAAAATCGGGTGCTCAATTGCCTCCATTTTTGAAAAAAGGAACGGATTTGAAATATACCGTAAAAATCGTGAAAGTTCAGAGTAAAGCTGAGTTTGAGAAAGACATGGCAGCCGAACAAGCCAAAGCCAAAGTAGAAGCTGATGCTCGCAAAGCTCAATTGCCACAATTGATGGCTGATTTTGCTAAAAAATCTGGTTTAGCTTTCAAAACATCTGCTTCTGGTTTACAGTATGCCATTACGAAAGAAGGTACTGGTGATAGCCCAAAAAACGGAAACGTATGTAAGTGTATGTATAAGGGTACTTTCTTGGACGGAAAAGTATTTGACCAAAGCAAAGCACCCGTAGATATGCCAATCGGACAAATGATTCCAGGTTTTAATGAAGCCTTGATGATGATGAAGAAAGGTGGCAAAGGAACATTCTTGATTCCCCCATCAATAGGTTATGGCGAACAAGGCGGCGGACCAATCCCAGGTAATTCTCCGCTTGTTTTTGAAGTAGAATTGATTGATTTTAAAGCACAGTAATTTAATGATGAGTTATGAGCGATTAGTTATGAGTATTGAAATAGGATATTCTTGTCAATTACTCATCGCCCATAACTCATCACTCAATGCTCCCCAACAATTAACAGTTTTTAACACCCACTTTCGTAATGAAAATCGTTTCTTTGCGTTTTGTTAAAAAAAATATTTCAGTATAAAAATCTTTTATTTAATAGATGAAGGCTTGGTTAAGATTAAACCTTTTCTTCAATTTATCATCAATTGATTCCAGCACTGAAACTAAATATCGAAATCTCGCTCTTGAAAATCGAGATAACATTATGAAAATCAGAGTATTAAACATTCTATTTATTGGAGTTTTTGTAAGTTTCCTGAGCGGATGTCTTTCTAAGGTGGTCTTAGAAGATGATTTGATTACGCAACAAAATGAAACCCAAATCCAACAATATATTAGTAGTAAAAAGCTGGTGGCAACAAAAGCGCCCAATGGTTTGTATTATACCATAACGAAGGCAAATCCTAATGGACGAGTTTTGACTTTGGGAGATACTATTCGTCTGCATTACGTTATTTCAAGATTGGATGATTTCAAAGTAGATAGTTCGTCAGTGCTTAAAAATCAACCGTTTACATTTTTCAATAATGGTGGAGCAAGTAATATTTTCTTGAAAATGCTTCCGTATATGCACGAAGGCGAACAAGCAACTTTTATTTTACCCGCCAAAATAGCAGGTGATTCCCAAGCATTGCCTAACATCCCTGCTAATTCGCCAATTCGTTGTGATATTACATTTTTCAAAAATTACAGTGAAGACATAACCATTGATAATTATGTAGCGGCAAAGAATTTGACTGTGAAAGAGAAAATATTAACCGTAAGTACCACAACAGGATTTACCAACTATGTAAGTTATATACAGGTAAAGGGAAGCACTACTGACTTAATTGCAGGAAAAATAGCCAAGCTAAAATATACTGGACGACTTTTGAACGGATACGTTTTTGATAGTAATGTTAATCGTACCGACTCATTAAATTATACTGTAGGCGGTACAAATAGTTATGTACAAGGGTTTAAGGTAGGAGTTGATAAAATGAAACTTGGTGAAAAAGCTACCTTCATTTTTCCCTCGGGATTAGGGTACGGCGGAACAGCCAAAAGTAACATACCAGCCTATTCAACGCTGATTTTCGATATTGAAATAGTAGCTATGAAAGATAAATAAAACATATAGTAAAGATGAACAAAAGCATTATTTATATATTATTTTTAAGTATTATTGGTTTCATGAGTGGTTGTGTAGCCACCACTGACCCAACGCCCACCAATACTGTTACGCAAGACATCGTTGATAAAATTACGGCTTACGGAACATCCCAAAAGATAACTTTTACCAGAAGTGCGGATGATATATTTTATGCTATCACAAAGCAAAACGCCGCAGGACGTGTCCCCAAGCAAAATGAATACGTAAAATTATTTTATACTTATACAAAATTAGATGGTACAATATTAGACAGTACCGCTACAAATCAGAAAATTCCATTGGCGATTCCTTATTTAGCTTATAATAATCTACTTAATTATGTAGTGGCTTTTATGAAGGAAGGGGAATCAGCAACCGTTGTATTTCCATCAACCTCTGCTATTACCGAACCAACAGTAGTAAATGCCACTTTAATCTCTACCCGTGACGAAACCGAGCAAGTTAATGAGTATTTGAAAGAAAAATATAGTGCTTTTACTTTCAAAAAGACGATCTCGGGTTTGCAGTATCTGATTACTAAAACAAGTGCCGCTGGTGATACCGTTAAAACTGGAAAAACAGCCACAGTTACATATACAGGTAAATTATTATACAAAAACAAAACTCGAGATTCAAACGGATTTTATGTTTATACTGACCAATTTGACGCAGGTAGTTTCTCTTTTGTAATTGGATCTGGTACAGTAGTACTAGGTTTTGAAGAAGCTGCCAAATTGATGAAAGTAGGCGATAAAGGCATCTTTGTGTTTCCTTCTTCATTAGGCTACGCAGCCAAGGGGGCTTTGAATAGTTCAACGGGACAATATAATATTCCTCCTTATTCCCCCATCTTATTTGAGATGGAAGTAACAGGAGTTAAATAAAAAAATCTAAACTAAAATTTACCAAAAAGCCTTCTCAAACATCTGAGAAGGCTTTTTTCGATTTACAATCATGAAGACAAAATTATGCTTTGCTACAAATAATGCTCATAAGCTAGAAGAAATTCAAGCTATTTTGGGCAACAGTTTTGAACTTTTGAGTCTAAATGACATCCATTGTAAAGATGAATTGCCCGAAACAGGAAATACCCTCGAAGCTAATTCATTACAAAAGGCTCAATATTTGTACGATAATTATCAAGTTGACTGCTTTGCGGATGATACAGGGTTGGAAGTAAGCGCCCTCGGAGGTGAGCCAGGTGTGTATTCTGCTCGTTATGCAGGCGAACAAAGAAGCCATGCTGATAATGTAAACTTATTATTAAAAAATCTCGTACATAAGCCCGACCGCTCTGCCCGATTCAGAACAGTAATTACTTTAATACAAGGTGGAAAAATTACACAATTTGAAGGAATTGTAAATGGAAAAATTATTGAAGAATTGAGAGGAACAGAGGGCTTTGGTTACGACCCAATATTTATTCCCGAAGAATTCGATAGAACTTTTGCCGAAATGACTTTATTAGAAAAAGGAGAAATCTCTCACCGAGGAAGGGCTTTTAAGAAATTGGTGGAATTTTTAAAGTAACACAGGAAACCCTTCCGGTGCTACATGGGGGTAAATTGCCCATAAATTGTCTGATAGATGCGACCAAATTGGAAAATCTATCGAAAATCATTAATTTAGAGATAGAAATACCAACTAATTGCTTAAACTCGTTTCAACAGAATGACAATTAACAGAATTTTTAAAATATTGGTACTTTGTGGTATCATTTTTTCACAACAAAATCTCTTTGCACAGTACATCATTACCGGTAGAATTACGGATGCTAAAAACGGAGACCCACTTCCCTTTGCCACGGTAGGGTTAAAAGGAAAAAATATAAATGCTGGAGCTCAAACCAATTTTGAGGGTGTTTATACCATCAAAACCAAGTTCATGGCTGATTCTATTTATGTTAGCACGGTTAATTACAAGAAAAAAATCAAAGCTCTTGATAAAAATGCCGCTACTCAAACTATTGATTTTCAGATGGCTGGCGAAGCGAAGTCTCTGGATGAAGTGGTAGTTTTTTCGGGCGAAAATCCTGCCTTCAAAATTTTGAGAAAATTGCGTGAAAATGCTGAAAAAAATGACCGCAAACGTTTAACTGCCTTTGAGTACGATTCATATTCAAAAATGGAGCTCGACGTGGATAATATTTCCGAGAAATTCAAGGAAAAAAAAGTTATGAAGCAAATTCAGGGGGCAATTGAAAAATTCGAAAAGATTGCTGGTGAAGATGGAAAAGCGGTTATTCCAACTTTTATTTCTGAGACAATTTCTAAATATTATTTCCGTGAAACACCGAATCGTAAGAAGGAGATAATTTTGAAAAATAATATTAAAGGCGTTGGCGTAAAGGAAGGAAGTTTTATTTCTCAAATTGTGGGAGGAAATATTTTCGCCAATTATGATTTCTATGACAATTTCGTTCCATTTTTAGGTAAAGACATTATTTCACCCGTTGGAAACAACTGGAAAGGAACGTATTCGTGGTACATTACTGATACAACTGACGTTGATGGACATATTTGTTACGGCATGGAGTTTGACCCGAAAAACGATAAAGATTTAGTTTTCACTGGTAAAGTTTACATTGATTCAACTTCTTTTGCCCTCGTACAGATAGATGCAACAGTGGGAAAGCAAGCTAACATTAACTTTATTGATAAAATCAAGATTTCGCAGGAATTAGAGCAAACAGCAGAAGGAGCTTGGTTGCCTAACAAAACTCGTTTTTTGATAGATATTGCCGAGATTTCTAAAAATTCAGCGGGGATGTTGCTGAAAATGTATATTTCCAACAGAAATTACGTCATCAATCAACCCAAAGAACTAAGTTTTTATGACCTCCCTGTGGAAGTAGCCGAAGATTCCAAAGAACCCGACCCCAAATTTTGGTTGGAAGCACGTCATGAATCATTGTCAGCACAAGATATTTTAGCATCCAGACTGATTGATACCATCAGGAATGTTCCTATCGTGAAAACTTACGTGGAAATAGCCGAAATCATCGCCAGTGGATACAAACGTTTTGGAAATAAGTTTGCCGTTGGACCCTATATTAACCTTTTTGCAGTAAATTCAATAGAAGGTTTACGCACACGATTTGGCTTCAAAACTTTGGCAGGTTTTGATAAAAAATGGATACTTAAAGGGTGGTTGGGCTTTGGTACCAATGATTTGGTACTCAAATATGGTGGCGAAGTGGACTATATAATGTCCCGTCGTCACTGGACAGTGGCAGGTTTTAGACACAGCTACGATATTGAACGTATTGGACTAACGCCTGAACTGATTGGAGATAACAAAATTTTCTACGCTTTTACTCGCTGGGGACGCTTCACAGGGGCATATTATCGTCGTGAAAACGAAGCATTCTTTAAAACTGAACCAACCAAAGGAATTTCATTCAACGTAGCCTTCACGACCCGTAGTTTAGACCCTTTATTTGATTTTCAATTTAGAACAAAGCCAGAATTAGGAGTAAACTCACCAACACTTGATGGCTACGATGACAGTTTTGTAACTGTAGAAGCACGTTTCGCCAAAAATGAAACTTTCATTATGGATGGCAACGAACGTATTTCGCTCGGTGCAAAAAGAATTCCAGTTTTTTCAATTGCATACCAACACGGAATCAAAAATTTATTCGGTAGCAATTTCAATTATGATCGCTTTACTGCCAAAATTTATCAGTCTTTTCGGCTTGGATCGTTTGGACGTTCGGACTATACCGTGCAAGCAGGGTACATTCCGTCAAACTTACCCGCACCGCTTTTATTTCCGCACTTGGGTAATCAAACATTTTTCTACAACCGTGCCGCTTTCAATACGATGCACTTCTTTGAGTTTGTGAGCGATAAATATGTATCATTGAACTATAACCACAACTTTGAAGGGTTGTTCTTCAATCGTATTCCTTTGATTAGACAACTAAAATGGCGATTAATTGCATCGGCTAACGTACTGTTTGGTAGTCAGCGAGAGGAAAACCTCGAATTAATGAAAGAAGCCATACCAGTAATCAATCCCAGACACGTTGGAGGAGAGTTACGTCCAAGATATAATTTCTCAGCCCTCGACCCAGCAATTCCTTATGTGGAAGTGGGATACGGGATAGATAATATTTTTAAAATATTCAGATTGCAGGCATTTCACCGCCTAACGTACCTCGACCACGTAGCACCAAATGGTGACTTACCAAAATCTTTTGCATTAAAAGCATCGGTACATTTTTCTTTCTGAGAAAAAAATAATAGCTTTACAAAATCCTCCTTCTTATCAATTGTTTATATTAAACAGTGTGAGTGGGAGTTTTTTTATGGGCTGTACTTTGGTGTTTTCAGTGGTTGGGTGAATAGCTAAAGTATTCTTGAATCACTACTTTTTATTAGTTAGAAAACCAATAAGAAGTTTCACTTGTAAAAATTACAAACTTGATACACTACCTGTTCCAAGACTTGATTTACCATTTGACAAAGTTGAAACTACTGATTTTTTTACTGATAATTTTTGTGAAGTTGTCATTATCTTAATGATTTATAAATTTTTGATTTATTTCTTTAATTTTTAATAATGTATTCTGTTGATTAGTACAAATTACATACTTGATAAACTACCTGTTCCCCAACCCAACATACTTGATAAACTGCCTGTACCAAGACTTGATTTACCATTTGACAAAGTTGAAACTACTGATTTTTTTACTGATAATTTTTGTGAAGTTGTCATATCTTTAATTTTTACAATGGGTTTTGTTATGATTTATGATACAAATTTGCACCGCTTTCAGCGGTGATATTTTAAAATTGTCCAAAAAGACCTATTGTTGGTCTCAAAAGAGCATATATATAAACTAACTAAGATATATCTATTAAAAAATTATCCATTTTAACCCGATGTTAAGAAAAATTTTATCCAATAAATTATTAAATACTCATATTTTAGTTTGGGTAATCTATATAGTATATTTTAGTTTATTGATTAAATTTTTTTATAATTATCCTCTCTCATATAATTTTATAGTTCAAACAATTTTACACAGAGTAGGAGAAATTGGTTTGTTCTACGCAAGTGCTTTTTGGATATTTCCCAAATATTTGAATTTAAAAAAATGGATTCAGCTACTACTTACTTTTACATTGGTTATTGCTTTCTATATTTTTTATAAATATTTAATTGAGTTTTATATTTTCCAGTTTCTGAATGCTACTTTACCGCATGATGAACCTATATTTATTCAAGTGACTTCACAAGCAGTAATTCAAGCCAGTAACTTTATTATTTTCGCTCTTGGTTATCACTTCGCTCAAAGAGTTATCCAACAACAAAAGGAACTTACTAAAAAAGAATTAGAACTTGCACAGGAGAAAGCTAAAAATGCTATCTTAGAGAAAGAAAAATCTCAAGCGGAATTGGCTTTTTTACGGTCGCAGATTAATCCGCATTTTATGTTCAATACTTTGAATATGATTTATAGCAAA
>JANPGQ010000198.1:0-3727 GCA_031423975.1 Cytophagales bacterium
CCAAATAATACAAAAATAAACAACAACTCAATCACACATAATCAATCAAAAAAATAACCCCTTGTTCTAAATTCTGGAACAAGGGGCTGTTTAAAAAGTATTGGGAAATAACCAATTCTTAAAATCATCCTAAAAAAGGATGATTTAGAATTGATATTAACACAAAGTCCCAATCTCTTGTAATAGAAATTAGGACTCTTTGTTAATAGTAGTCGTATTTATTGGTCTAAGAATAATTCTTAATAATCTCCGCCAGCTCCGCCGCCGCCGAAGTCTCCACCGCCAAAACCGCCAAATCCTCCACCGCTATCTCCACCAGAACTTCCGCCCCAGCCTGATGAGCCACCTCCTGATGAAAAAATCATTGGCCCTGCCCAACCACCACCACTACTGAAACCTCTGCCGCCGTTGCGACCACCGCCTTTTTTAGATATTATAAATATTATAAAGACTATAATCAATATTATTATTATCAATGGGATTATAGAGCCTTCTGAATCATCCTGTGGGTCGGCTTCAAATTCACCTGAAGCCCTTTTCATTATTTCAGAAGTAGCTTCGTCAAGTCCTTGATAATATTGTCCTGCTTGAAAATAGGGTTTTAGGATAGTATTGATGATTCGTTTCGAAACAGCATCAGTTATGGTTGCTTCCATACCTCTGCCTGTAACGATTCTTAATTTGCGGGTTTCGGTTGCCCATAGGAGTACCAAACCATTGTTTTTATCTTTTTGCCCTACGCCCCAGTCTTTTGCCAATTTGATGGCATAGTCGTAGGGGTCTGATTCGCCAGTGTTTTTTACGATGACTATGGTTATTTGCGTGGAAGTGCTGTCATTGTAACTTCTGAGTTTTTGCTCTAAGGATTGTAATTCGTTTGGAGCTAACTTCATTACAAAGTCATTGACCAATCGGGGAGGATTGGGTTTTGCGGGGATGTCCTGTGCTTTCAGTATGGTAATGGATGAAAGGAAAAGGAAGAGAATATATATTTTCTTGGACATGAAAGTCTTATACAGGATTTACGATTTCGGATTATTACAAACGTAAACTATTAAAATTAAATAGTTTACAATATAGTTAAGACCCAAATGAAATATCATCTGGCAACTCATTAGTATCGTCTGACTGATACGGGAAAAAGTGCTTTAATTGTTCGCCTGCTGAGTGGATTCCTTTTACTAAACCTTCAGTGAAAAGGCCTTGGGAAAAGTGGTTTCTGAGTAAATCTTTTATGGATTCCCAAAAATTTTCTGGAACTACTTTATCAATCCCTTTATCACCCAAGACGGCAAATTTTCTATCATCAATTGAAAGATAAAACAATACGCCATTTTGTTCGGCAGTATTTATCATTCCTATTTCAGCAAAAATTTCTGCAGCTCGCTCGAGGACATCTTCCGAAGAACATACTTTTTCAATGTGAACACGAATTTCACCTGAACTATTCCGTTCGGCGGTTTGAATAGCCTTTATTACATCGGCTTTTTGAGTATCGGAAAGAAAGTTTTGGGACATGATTTTGAGGAGAAATGGAAAATGGAGAAATGGGAAAAAGTATCAAATCATTTTCAATAACCCATATTCAATATTCAAATAATAGGAAATCCATTATTTGAATATTGAATAAAGGTTCAAAATTAAATTTGACTCTTAATCTTATTTCGCACCGCCAAAATCAACATTTGGGGCTTTTGACGCTCCTGCATCGGCTTGGAAATATCCTTTGGCAGCGAAGCCTGAGAAACTGGCAATTAAACTATTTGGGAATGTAACCACTTTGCTGTTGTATTCTTTCACTACGCCATTGAAACGGTCACGTTCTTCTTTGATGCGGTTTTCGGTGCCTTCTAATTGTGATTGCAATTCTGAGAAGTTTTCAGTGGCTTTCAAAGTTGGATAGTTTTCTGCTACTGCCATCAAACGTGATAATGACCCTGATAATTGACTTTGTGCTGCCTGATATTTTTGGATATTTTCGGGAGAAAGGTCTTTTGAATCTAATTTGATTTGCGTGGCACTTGCACGAGCATTGATTACGTCTGTAAGTGTACCTTTCTCAAAATTGGCAACACCTTGAACGGTTTTTACTAAGTTTGGAATTAAGTCTGCACGACGTTGATAAGCGGTTTCAACATTTGCCCAAGAGGCTTGAACGCCTTGGTCGCCAGTGGCTAATCCGTTTCTGACACCAATACCCCAAAATAATACTAAGGCTGCAACGCCCAATCCAATAAGAAGTCCTTTTGACATGGTTTTAATAATTTTTTAATTTGAAAATTGATTAATTTGAAGATTAATCCTCCAAATGTAGATATTTTTTTGAAATCCCCTTTAAATCTGTGATAAATATTTATTTAAACTAAACAAACGGTCATTTTTGCCACTTTTTTATGTCAATGATTGGATTTGGAAAATCTACACCGAGCTGTACTGAATACTTTTTTTGCTCTTGTTGGGTCAATAAACCTACTGAATGTATTTTTTCAGGAGGCACTTCTGAAAGTTGGGGTAACCAATATTTCACGTATTCGCCCTTGAGGTCATAATTAGTAGCTTGTTTCAGAATATTAAAATAACGGTTTTCCCTGGGGTCGTTGCCAACACCCGCAATGTATAGCCAATTGCCCCAATTTGAGCATACATCATAGTCAACTAATTGGCTCTCGAACCATGCTGCTCCCCAACGCCAATCTATTTGGAGGTCTTTTACTAAAAAACTGGCAACATTTTGTCTTCCTCGGTTAGACATGAATCCTGTTGCTAAGAGTTCTTTCATATTAGCATCTATTAAAGGTACGCCCGTTTCGCCCGTACGCCATTTCTCGAAAATATTCTTATTGTATTTCCAATTATTGGTTTTATTAGAAATTCCTTTTAATTGAAAGATTTTATTCCCAAATTTCATGGCTACGAAACGAAAATAGTCTCGCCAAATTAATTCAAAAATTAGCCAATAGGTTGATTCATTGGCGATGCGGTCGTGTTCGTAGCGCTTAATTTCTTCGTAAATGAATCTTGGAGAAATACAGCCATTAGCGAGCCACGGTGAGAATTTTGAGGAATAATCCATTCCTAACATTCCGTTGCGGGTTTCTTTATAAACTTTTAAGAGGTCTTTTTGCCAAAAATATTCTTGAAGTCGTTTAAGACCTTGGGTTTCGCCTCCTTTGAAAAGTTGTATGGAGTGATTCTGTCTGAATTTGGATTCGTCAGATTTATGGATCAGTGGATTGTTGCGAGATATTAATTCTTCCCAAATAATCCCGTAATCTTTTAATCCAAGTTCAGACAGATTCGTAGGAATTTTAAGCACACTTCTAATCTTTGCAAATTTTTCAACTTTGTTTCTAAATTGCGTAAAAACATCGGGCAGATTTTCAATGTCCATCGGCAGGTCGTCCACGTGATACAGGGTTGATTGCCAAAAGAATTTCATTTTTCTTCCATCGGCTTTTAGACGTTCTTCTACGAGCGTGTCCACTTCATTTTCTTCGGAAGTGATTTCTTCGGAGGTGTAAAGTTCATCTGCATTGATTTCTTTGGCTAATTGCGGTAAAATATCTTCGGGAAAACCTGTTTTGATAATGAGATTTGAACCTATTTTTTGTAAATTTTCTTGAAGATTTTCAACGGATTCTATCAGGAATTGATGACGTAATTCGCCAGTTTTTGGAAACCCTAATTGATGTTCCTCAAAAATTCTCGGGTCGAAAATATAGACTGG